>VBCL01000005.1:8864-17095 GCA_005888865.1 Betaproteobacteria bacterium
CCCCCCACGCTTGCGGCTTTGCCGCTGCGCTGCCCCCCGAGGGGGAACAATGAGCACCTTGGGACGGCCCGGCGGCGCTCATAGCTCTTCCGCCAGGATCATCTCGGTGAGTCCCTTCCCGCCGGGCACCATCGGGAAAACGTTCTCGGACTGGTCGGTGATCACGTCGAGGAATACCAGCCGATCCTTGAGCTTGAACGCATCGCGCAGCGCGCCCTCGACGTCGCCGGGTTTCTCGACCTTCATGCCGACGTGGCCGTACGCTTCGGCAAGCTTGGTAAAATCGGGCAATGCGTCCATGTACGACTCCGCGTAACGGTTGCCGTAGAAGAACTGCTGCCATTGCCTGACCATGCCCATGTACTTGTTGTTGAGATTCACGATCTTGACCGGCAGGTGATACTGCTTGCAGGTGGAGAGCTCCTGGATGCACATCTGGATCGACGCTTCGCCGGTGACGCAGGCGACGGTCGCGCCGGGATTGGCGAGGACGGCGCCCATCGCCGCCGGCAGCCCGAAACCCATCGTGCCGAGCCCTCCGGAATTACATCTGGTGCTGGCCGACGTCCGAGGTGACGATGGCGTCGCCCCCGGTGATCTCGTAGAGCTTTTCGACCACGTACTGCGGCTTGATCAGTGCGCTCTTCCGATCGTATTTGAGGCAGTCCTTGCGCTGCCACTCCTTGATCTCGGCCCACCACTCCTTGAGCGCCTGAGGGTCGGGCCGTTGCGGCGACGACTCGATCAGCTTCAGCATCTCGTCGAGCACGTCGGCGACGTAGCCGACGATCGGCACGTCGACCTTGACCCGCTTGGAGATCGACGACGGATCGATGTCGATGTGGATGATCTTGCGGTCCGCGCGAAAGAAGTGCGCAGGATTGCCGATGACGCGGTCGTCGAAGCGCGAGCCGATGGCGATCAGGACGTCGCAGGTCTGCATGGCCATGTTCGACTCGTACGTGCCGTGCATCCCCGGCAGGCCGGTGAACTGCGGGTCGCTGCCGGGGAAGCCGCCGAGCCCCATCAACGTGGTCGTGCACGGGAACCCGAGCAAGCGCGTGAGGCGCGTCAGCTGCGCGGAGGCGTTGTTGAGCACCACGCCCCCGCCGGCGTAGATCATCGGCTTCCTCGCCTCGAGCAGAAGCTGCACCGCCTTCTTGATCTGGCCCGAGTGGCCCTTGGTCACCGGGTTGTATGAGCGTAGCGAGACGGTTTTCGGATAGTGATACTCGGCGTTCGCTTGGGTGACGTCCTTGGGAATGTCGACCAGCACCGGCCCAGGTCGACCCGTCTGCGCGAGATAAAACGCCTTCTTGATCGTCACCGCGAGCTGCGTCACGTCCTTGACCAGGAAGTTGTGCTTCACGCACGGCCGCGTGATGCCCACCGTGTCGCACTCCTGGAAGGCGTCCTGGCCGATCGCATGCGTGGGCACCTGGCCGGTGATAACCACCATCGGGATCGAATCCATGTAGGCGGTTGCGATACCGGTCACGGCGTTGGTCACCCCCGGTCCGGACGTGACCAGGCACACGCCGACCTTGTGCGACGAGCGCGAATAGCCGTCGGCGGCGTGCGCGGCGCCTTGCTCATGGCGGACCAGGACGTGCTTCACCTGGTCCTGCTTGAACAGCTCGTCGTAGATGTTGAGGACCGCGCCGCCCGGGTAGCCGAAGACGTACTCGACGCCTTCCTCCTGCAAGCAACGGATGACGATTTCTGCCCCAGTGAGTTGCATGGTTCTCCGCCTCAAGCAATTGATGAACACGTCTGCCCGGCGTCGCTTTCGCGGCCCGGGATCTGCAAAACGCGCCACGCCTTGGTCAGGCGCTCGAGCTCAAAGGCTTCTTGGGTTAAAGCCGGTCCAGCCGCGCCCCATCGGGTGCTCCTACGCGCTTGTGGCGCGTCCGGAGGGGGCGCTAACGACCGTATTTGCAGTGATGCCGTCGATAGATACTGATCGACTTGCGAACATTAACGGCGCTTCGGCGTTTGGTCAAGCCAGGCGAGCGAGGCCCGTTTTGGCCGAACGTGCGCCCAAGGTGTTTCCGTAAAACACGCAAGGGCCTCTTATAATCGCGCGATCGACGGGACCCCGGGGGTCGCACCTGGCTTCGCATTCCGAACTGTCGGCCTTTCTGGCGGAGGTCGAGCGTCGCGCCTTCAAGCAGGCGCTGTTCGCCGTGCGTAACGAGGAGGCGGCGCTCGACATCGTTCAGGACGCGATGCTCAAGCTCACCGAGAAATACGCCGCCAAGCCGACCGCAGAGCTGCCGATGCTGTTTCAACGGATCCTGCAGAACACGATCCACGACCATTTCCGGCGTCAGAAGGTCCGCTCGACCTGGACGACATTGCTCTCGGCACTGGGACAGAAGGACGAGAAGGATGAGGATTTCGATCCGCTCGAAACTTTGCCGGCGAGGCCGGACTCGAATGCGTCGATCGATCCGGCGGGGGCGCACCAGCAGGCTGAAACCGTCGCCTTGATCGAGCAAGCGCTTGCGCGGTTGCCCGCGCGTCAACGCGAAGCTTTTCTGTTGCGTTACTGGGAAGAACTCGACGTGGCGGAGACCGCGAAGGCCATGGGTTGCTCCGAAGGCAGTGTGAAGACTCACTGTTCCCGGGCCGTCCACGCATTGGCCGAAATGCTCACGGCCAAAGGGATCAGCTTATGAACGAACGAGAAATAGCAAAGAAAATAGCGGGTTACCTCGATCGGGGCACCGCGGACCTCAAGGCCGGGACGGCGTACAAGCTGCAGCTTGCCCGTCAGAAGGCGCTGGCTCAGCTGTCGAAGCCGCGGCGTGCCCCCGAGTTCGTCCTGGCCGGGGCCGGCGGCGGCACATTGGGCGGCGGGCGCCGTTTCTTTGCCGACGTCCGGATCTGGGTCGGCATGCTGGTAGTGGTCGGCGGCATTCTTTCCATTCAGTACTGGCAATCGGTCCAGCAGGCGCGCGACATCGAGGAAACCGATGCTGCGATCCTGTCCTCCGAGTTGCCTCTCGAAGCTTATCTGGATGGGGGATTCCAGGCTTGGCTCAAGCGCTCCGAGCCCTGATCGCAGCCACCCTGTTGGCGGTTGCGGTCGGCAGCTCGCCGGCCGCTGCCGTTGCCGCGGGACCGCGCGCGCCATCCTGGGCCGAGCTATCCCCGGCAGACAAACAGGTCCTCGCGCCGCTGGCCGGTGAGTGGGACGCGCTCGACGCACCGCGGCGGCAGAAGTGGATGGGAATCGTCAAGCGCTACCCGAAGCTCGCCCCGGCCGAGCAGCAACGGGTGCAGCAGCAAATGAGCACGTGGGCGCACCTCACCCCCGAGCAGCGGAATCAGGCACGGCAGCAATACAAAACCATCAAGCAGCTCCCCCCCGACCAGCGCCAGCAGGTCCAGCAGAAGTGGGAGGAGTACCAGCAGCTCCCACCAGAGAAACGGCGCGAGTTGGCAAGCCGCGGCGCGGCGCCCCCCCAGCCGTCCGGGGCGACCCCAAAACCATCCGGGGCGCCTCCGCACCCGTCCGCCCCGTCTCCACAGCCGTCGGGGCCAACCCCCAGCAAGCCGTAGGCCACGCGCCGACAGTTCCATGAACCCCGGCGCCAGCTCAGCAGCCGGTCTGGCACGCCGGCTGGGTGCGAGCGCCTACGAGGGTCTGTTGCTTGGGGCGCTGGCCGTCCTGGTTGGTTTCGCTCTGTTAGCGCTGGTCGGGCCGCCCGTCGAGCCCCAAGCGATCCGGCTCGCGAACCCGGCGGGGATATCGAAACCGCTCTACCTGATGTCGCCCGCCGCGCGGCGCCTGTCGGCCATCGTGACATTTGCCGCGTGCGGCGCCTACTGCGGCTGGCTGTGGAGCGGAGGCCGGCGTAGCTTGCCGATGAGGACTTGGCGGCTGGCGTTGTCCACGGCCGCCGGACAGCCGGTCGGCGTGCGCACTGCCCTGCTGCGTTATCTCGCGTGGTGGGCCGGGCCGGCGCTGGCGATCGGCGGCTATGTGGCGCTGCAGCCTGCGGGGTATGGTCGGTGGGCCGTGGTAGCGCTCGCGTTTAACTACGCCTGGGCACTCCTCGATCGTGAGCGCCAATTCTTCCAGGACCGTGTCGCGGGAACGCGGTTGGTCATGGACGGCCGCACCCGTGCCGGACATGCCGCCAACGATTCGGGGAGCTAGCGCGCCCGCCTGCGGTCCAAACTCGCATCGGCACCCCAAATCCCATCGAGTCCCAGGAGGCTTCATGACAACCTCGGCGGCAGCCCTCTCCGCGCTTCCCGACGCCGAACAACGCCGCCAGCTGCGGCGCGCAGTTATCGCCAGCACCGTCGGCACCACGATCGAGTGGTACGACTTCTTTCTCTACAGCACCGTCACCGGGCTGGTCTTCGCCAAACTCTACTTTCCCCAGTCCGATCCATTGGTGGGAACGTTGCAGGCCTTCGGCATCTACGCCGTAGGGTTCATCGCGCGGCCGATCGGCGCCGCGATCTTCGGCCATTACGGCGACCGCATCGGTCGCAAATCGACGCTGATCGCCACCCTGCTGCTCATGGGACTGGCGACCTTCGCCGTGGCCTTCGTCCCCACCTACGAGAGCATCGGTATCTGGGGCGCCATCCTGCTCACCGTTCTGCGCTTTCTGCAAGGCGTGGGCGTAGGTGGCGAGTGGGGCGGCTCGGTCTTGTTGTCGATGGAGTGGACCCGCACGAACGCCCATCGCGGCTTCATCGCGTCCTGGCCGCAATGGGGCGTCCCGGCAGGCCTGTTCATCGCAAACCTGGCAGTGCTCGCATTCAGCCAGA
This sequence comes from Betaproteobacteria bacterium, assembly GCA_005888865.1. GTDB lineage: Bacteria > Pseudomonadota > Gammaproteobacteria > Burkholderiales > Casimicrobiaceae > PALSA-1003. The sequence goes on from VBCL01000005.1 coordinate 13,659, forward strand.
TGTCCGGCGACCAATTTCTTGCCTGGGGCTGGCGGATTCCCTTCGCCCTTTCCATCGTGCTGGTCGCGATCGGGCTCTACATCCGGCTCAACATTCTCGAGACGCCGATTTTCCGGAAACTGGTCGTCGAGAAGAAGATCGAGCGCGCGCCGATGACCGAGGTGATCAAGCGCCAACCCCGCGAGATCATTCTTTCCGCCTTTGCGCGCATGGGCGAGCAGGCACCGTTCTACATTTTCACGGCGTTTATCTTCACCTACGGCACTGCGACGCTGAAGATGTCGCGCGATCTGCTGCTGACCGCGGTCATGGCCGCGGCCGTGCTGTCGTTTTTCACGATCCCGCTCTTCGGTCATCTCTCCGACCGCTTCGGGCGCAAGCGGATGTATCTGCTCGGCGCTGCGGTGACGGGGATCTTCGGCTTCGTGTATTTCGCGCTGCTCGATACTCTGATGCCGACCTGGATTTTCCTTGCGATCGTGCTGTCGCTCGTTCCGCACGACATGATGTACGGTCCGCAGGCGGCGCTTATCGCCGAGTCCTTCACGGCCCGGCTCCGCTATAGCGGGGCGTCGCTGGGCTACCAGCTCGCCTCGATCATCGCTGGCGGTCCGGCACCGCTGATTGCAGCCGCGCTCTTTGCGAAGTACCACTCGGGCTACGCAATCGCAGGATTCATCCTCGGCTGCGCGATCGTGAGCCTCGTCGCCACCGCGATGCTGAAGGACTACACGAACAAGGACATCTCGCAGGAGCACCACTACAGCGACGAGCACGCGCACGCGTAGCCGTCGCGCTTGTCACTGAGCGCGGGCGGCCGAACGCGTCATCCCCGGGGTCCTTGGCGGGGATTCCGGGTGGCGAGAGCTTGGGCTTCGACCGCTCCCGTGCGCGTCGAGAGGGCGTAAGCCGTCGCGTCGGTCGCGACGAACAGGTCGCCGCCATCCGCCGATAGCGACAACTCGCGCACCTGCCCGGCTCCGGGAACGCTGATGTCGCGCAACAGCACCATTCCCCCATTACGCGCGAACAGGACGCGGATCCTGCCCGGCACCGGCCCGGCGATGGCGATGAGCCCCACCTCGGGCGCGCTGGCGACGATCGTCGGCGCGCCCTGAGCGACGCGCGCCTCTCGAGCACCCCAGCCACCCACCACGCCGATCGCGCCCGCCATCAACACCATCACCGCAATCACTACCCACCGCTTGACCATTTCACTTCTCCGCCCGTCGACAGGGTCGCCTAGAAAGGTACACTACCAGACAGTTTGCCTGGACAGTAAGGACAGTTGGGCGCTATGCTCAACTACTGTTATGGTCACGACGCCGGGCCAGCGATGCTCAATCTCGTTCTGAACAGCCATGACGGCAGGCCGCTGGTGGAGCAGCTCGTCGCCAGTGTGCGGCAGCATCTCGAAGCGCGGCTGCTACGCCCCGGCGCGCGCCTGCCGTCGATCCGGTCGCTGGCTGCACGCCTTGCCGTGAGCCGATTCACGGTGATCGAGGCCTACGACCGGCTCGTGGCCTCGGGGCATATCGAATCGCGCCGCGGGTCGGGCTTCTATGTCGCGGCGCCGGCGACGCCCGAGACCGCATGCGATCGCACCGGGGTGCTCGACCGGGCCGTCGACGTGGCCAACCTGATCGCGGAGCTGTTCAGCGACGAGGCCCGCGCCGCGTCCACCGCCAATCGATTGTTCGCCGGCGGCTGCCTGCCGAACGATTGGCAGGAGGAGTCGGGTATCCGCCGCTACGCCCGCAAGATGGTGAGCCAAGGCGTGCAACTGACCGACTCCGGGACCAAGCTGGGATTCCCGCCGCTGCGAGACGTTCTGGCGCGCCGCTTGACCGAGCTGGGAATCGCCGCTGCGCCGTCACAGATCCTGCTCACGGCCGGCGCCACGCACGCGTTCGATCTCGTGATCCGCTACCTGGTCGCGCCGGGGGACGCCGTGCTGGTCGATGATCCCGGGTATTACAACCTGTTTGGACATCTCAAGCTCGCCGGTGCGCGATTGCTGCCGGTTCCGCGTGGCCGCGACGGCCCCGACCTCGACGTTCTCGCAGCGCTCGCCGCCAAGTACGAACCCAAAGCGTATTTCACGATGTCGGTGCTCAACAATCCGACCTGCACACACATTCAGCCGGCGATCTCGCACCGACTCCTGCAGCTTGCGGCCCAGCACCGTTTCTACGTCGTCGAGGACGATATCTTTGCCGATTTCGTCGAGGCCGCGCCGCCGCGCCTCACGGCACTCGATCGTCTGGAGCGCACGCTCTACGTCGGCAGCTTCAGCAAGACGCTGTCGTCGGACCTGCGCGTCGGGTTCGTCGCCGCCGCGCCCGAGACGATCGACGCCATTGCCCGGATGAAGCTCCTGACCGCGATAACGACTTCGGAATTCGGCGAGCGCGTGGTCTACGAGATGCTGCTTGGCGGTCACTACCGCAAGCACGTGGCCCGCATCCGCGAGCGTCTCGCCGCGCGGCGCGCGCGGATGGCAAGCGAGCTGGAGCGTATCGGCTGGGAAGTCTACGGAACACCCGAAGCGGGTCTGTTCCTATGGGCGCGCCATCCCGCCGTCGAGAATTCGTTGTGGACCGCACAGGGTGCGCGGAGCGAAGGTCTTTTCCTCGCGCCTGGTGCGTCGTTCCGACCGCTGCACGATATTTCGCCGTGGATGCGGTTCAACGTTACCTGCTCGGCCGATGCTGCCGTGTACCGCATCCTTGCGCGCGCCCCGGAGCTCGCCCAGCGCGCTGCAACCGACGGGGCGCGAGTACAGCGCGCGCCCGGGTCGGCGCGCGCCGCGGCCTAAGGAACCTAAACCCTCGGTCAGAAGCGGGGCGTCGGCGCGGCGGCCTGGAAGCGGGCGACGGAGGTCATGATCTCGCTCTTGGCCTCCTCGGCGTCGACCCAACTCGACACCCGCACCCATTTGCCGGGCTCGAGGTCTTTGTAATGCTCGAAGAAGTGCGCGATCTGCCGCGTGGTCAGCTCGGGCAGGTCGCGTGGCGACTGGATCGCCCGGTACAGGCTGGAGAGCTTGTCGATCGGGACTGCGAGAATTTTCGCATCACCGCCAGCCTCGTCGTCCATCTTGAGCATCCCGATGGGCCGGCAGCGCACCACCACGCCCGTGATCAGCGGCACCGGGGAGAGCACCAGCACATCGCAGGGGTCGCCGTCCGGGGACAGCGTATGCGGGATGTAGCCGTAATTGCAGGGATAGCGCATCGCCGTGGACATGAAGCGGTCGACGAATACCGCGCCGGTGTCCTTATCGACCTCGTATTTGATCGGATCGCCATGCATCGGAATCTCGACGACCACGTTGCAGTCGTTCGGGACGTCCTTGCCTGCGGAAACGCGGTCGAGGTTCATGGGACGCGAAGGGAGAGCGGGGTTTGATTATAGCCGGCACTCCTGCCGTATGA
>VBCL01000005.1:17474-35517 GCA_005888865.1 Betaproteobacteria bacterium
GGAAAGAGCATTCCCGATCGGTCGCTCGTACTGGGCTCGCCCGGGAAGGTCGTGCGAACGCTCACCGACGAAGAGGTTGCGGGCCTCCGCGCGATCGCCGCCCATTATGTCGAGAACGCGCGCCGTTACCTCGAAGGCCTGGTTGCCGACCGCGGCGGGTGATGACCACCCATCAAACGCGCGGGATCAATGCAGCGTCGATTCGATGCCCGAGGCGGCATCGGGCTTGAACAGCAACATCATTCCGGTCTGCGAATCGCGATCGGGATGCACGCCGGCGAGCACGCGTACGTCCGTGACCCGGCAATCCCTCAGCAGGTCAAGAAGCATGGTGGCGACGTCGCCTGCGCGATCGGTCGCGAACAGCGGGCAGCGGAATCCCTCGGCCTGCCGCGGATCGAATGGACTCGACAGCGAGAGCCGGAGCTCGCCGCCGCCGGGCGCAGCGGCACAGCGATGCGCGCTGATCACCGCGGAGGGCTCGCCCACCGCGCTACGCAGCTTGCGGATCGCATTTCTCGCGAAGAGCTGGGCCCCGACTTCGCGCTGCGCGCTGCGGCCCTGCTGCAGCGCCGCCAGGGGTCGCTGCGGCGCGCGCGGCAACGCGAGCACTGAAACCTGGGGCACGGCGAGCTGGCGGGCGAGCTCCCGCGCGAGGGGCATCGCCCAGCCCGCGACGTCGGATCCGGAAAGAAGGTCGACCCCTGGAGCCGCGAGCGCGGTCCCGATCAGGAAACGCAGGTGCACGCTTTGCTGGCCGGACTGCAGCGCGATCGGTGTCGGGGGCAGGTCGCGTTCGACCGCAGCGGCATCGGCGGCGAGCCGCTGCCATGCAAGGAGGTCGGGCAATCGGGGAATGTCGATGGCATCGCTCGCGACGAGAGCCGACGCGAATCCGAAAGTCTCGTTGCCCGCGAGCGCCCGATGCTCGCGCATGACCGCGGTCAGACGCGCGGTGTCGGCGAGCACGCAGGGGATCGCCGGCACGGCCTCGACCGGGTCGTCGCCGGGCTCGCAACCGGCCACGATGACAACAGGCAGGGCGAATAGGGTCGCGGCAACCCCGCGCGCCCCGTCGCCCGAAGCGAGTCCCCACGCTTCGATCAGGCATCGCCACAACGCTCGTGCAATCGACGCCGACGGTGCCGAGGCAATGGCCTCGGCCAGCAGCAATACCTCGCCCGACTGCAGGCGGTCAACGAGTGCGGTCGTCAGCGCGCGCCCGATGTCCTCGGCGCGGATCGCGCTCGTCGCCGCCAGGCTGGCCTCGGCGAGCGCGATGAGCGGCGCGTGGGTTGCGTCCACGTCTTCGGAAAACACGCGCGGGTCGGCAATCTCGACGGCCATATGAATGATTGTCGCATGCCCGTCGCTACAACCCTCCGACGAGACAAAACGGTCCCTGCGCCAGCGCACCTGCGACGAACAGACTGCGGTAGATGCCGGTCGTTGCGAATACGATGACCGCCGTGGCGGCAACGTAGCGCCAGCCGCGCTGACCCAGGGCGCGCCGCGGAAGCCGGAGCGCGAAGCTCGCCGCCAGCAGGGTGGGCGTGGTGCCAGCGCCGAAGGCGAGCATGACGAGCGCGCCCTGCCAAGCGCCACCCGCGAAGAGCGCGAGCGGAAGCACGGCGTATACGAGTGCGCACGGCACCAGACCCCACGCGAGCCCGAGCGCGATGCGGCCGACAAACCCGGGACGCGCGAGCAGCGGCTGCAACGCAGGCAGCACGGCACCGAAGAGCTTCGCGCCCACACGCTGCAGACCCGCGACACCGGGCGTCCCCAGCGCGAGAGAGGTACCCAGCACGAGCAGGAAGATGTTGGCGCCGACATACAGCATACGCTGGAGCGGCTGCAACAGCGCGGCATCGAGCGCCGCCGCGCCGGCGGCGCCGAAGGCCGCCCCGAGCGCGGCGTAACAAAAGACGCGACCGGCGTGATACGCGAGCTGACGACGGATGATGAGCGACGCCGGGAGCAACGGTGCGCCGGCCTTCGCGCCATCGCGTGCGGACGCTGCGGCGACAAAACCGCCGCACATCGCGAGGCAGTGCACGCCGCCCAGTGTGCCGAAGAGCCACGCGCTGATCAGCAGGCTCAACGCCATCGCTTAAATCCCGCCAGCCCGACCGCGGCGCGTCTCGACTGGCTCAAGCGCCAACCGGAGGTCGACTCGCGGACGCGATGCGGTCATGGCCGCTCCGGCAGATCACGGTGTTCATTCGAGTCGCTCGGCGCATGTTCGAAGAACATGGTGAGCGCGGAGGCGGCAATGCCCAGCCCCCAGAAACCAAAGAAGCCCATGGTGTAGATCGCCATGCGCGAAAGCTCGAGGGGCGCGCCGAAGAAGTGCAGGTCGAACGGATCGAACACCGTGAAAAAGATCCCTTCGGCAACGCCGGCGACGAGAAACGCGGGCCAGATCACCCAGATGAGCCGCCGCGCTAGCTGTGCTCGCATGGCCCGCCCGCGTTGCATCAGAAAGCCCGACGCCGCCATCACGAATGGCCGGCGACGACGCCGAGCGTGATTTCGCTGAACGGACTCGCGACGGTCGTCACCGGCAGTCGCCACGTCTCGGATTCGAGCGTGACGATCCAGCGACCCGGGGCGAGCTCGGGCAGGGTCCCGGCCCACTCCCCGCCATCGATCGGCGCGAGGCGCGCGTGATGGTCGTCGCCGCGTTCGCCGGGCCGAGCCAGCGTGAGCAGCAGGTACGTCGGCGCCCTCGCGACGCCGTACAGACGAATCCGGAAGCCGCGATCGGCAATGACCGAGATCGTCGCCCCGTGCGCCTGCTCCGCTGGCATTTCTCGCGCGAGCTTCTGGTTGATCAGCAGCCCCTGCCGATAGTAGTCCTCGGCGACCACGCCGTCGTCGCTCTTCACCGCGATCCAGGCGCTCGCGAGCGATGCAACGACAACCAAAGACGGCCCAGCCACGAGCAGCCAGGGCCACCGCTGGCGGTACCACGGCGGCGCGACGGCATCAACGGGGAATGATGAAGCTCGATTTCTCATGACGCACGACCTCCTGGTCGTCGACTGCGCGAATGGTGAATTCGATCTTGTGCGGGCCGGGCTCGAGCGCCTCATGCCCTCGCTCGCCACCCCTCTTCTCGTGGCTCCCGTCGCCAGGACTCTGCTCGTGACGGTCATCGCTCCCCAACTCGTGGTCGTCCTCTTGCGTCGAGCCCTCGAGAGGCGCCTGAAGCCGCAGGGCGATCAGCCTCATGCTGGCGGGACCGACGGCGATCGGCTGCTCGACGCCCGCCACCACGATTCCGGGCAGCCCCGCGACCGCGATTGTGAACCGGCGCGGCGTTTCATCGGTGTTCATCAACTGCAACCGATAGACGTTCTCGATCAGGCCGGGCGCCGACTCCCGAGCCAACGCCCCGCGATCGCGAATGATGTCGACCTTCAGGGGATTGCGCACGGCGAGCGACGCGGCGGCGATGCCGATGATCACCAACAGGAGCGCGCCGTAGATCAGCGTTCGCGGTCGCAACATCCGCCTGCCGATCGAGTGCGCTCCGAGCTTGTGTGCCAGTGCGTTTTCGGTGGCGTAGCGAATCAGACCTCGCGGATAATGCATCTTGTCCATCACCTGGTTGCAGCCGTCGATGCACGCGGCACAGCCGATGCACTCGTACTGCAGGCCGTTGCGGATGTCGATGCCGGTCGGGCACACCTGGACGCAGATGCCGCAATCGACGCAATCGCCGATTCCCTTCTTGCGCGGATCGACCGACCGTGCACGCGCGCCCCGCGGCTCGCCCCGCTCGCGGTCGTAGGTGATCACCAGCGTGTCCTTGTCGAACATCACGCTCTGGAAACGCGCGTACGGACACATGTACTTGCAGACCTGCTCGCGCATGAAGCCGGCGTTGCCGTACGTGGCGAAGCCGTAGAAGAGAACCCAGAAAGTTTCCCAGGGACCGAGTTGCCAGGTCATTCCCCGGATCCCGAGGTCGTGGATCGGCGTGAAGTAGCCGACGAAGGTATAGCCGGTCCACAAGGCCACGGTGAACCAGGAAATGTGCTTCAGCGCCCGATGCACGAACTTCTCGAGCGACCAGGGCGCCGCGTCGAGGCGCATTCGCGCGAGACGCTCGCCCTCGATCTTGCGCTCGATCCACAGGAAGATTTCCGTGTACACCGTCTGCGGGCACGCGTAGCCGCACCACACCCGGCCGGCGATCGCGGTGAACAGGAACAGCGCCAGCGCAGAGACGATCAGGAGCACCGCAAGATAAATGACGTCCTGTGGCCAGAACACCGCCCCGAAGATATAGAACTTGCGCGCAGCGAGATCGAACAGCACCGCCTGTCGTCCATTCCACGACAGCCACGGCAGCCCGTAGAAGATCGCTTGCGTAACGAAGACGAGCGTCCAGCGCCAGCGGGCAAACCAGCCGTGCACCGCGCGCGGGTGGATCCGCTTGCGGATCTCGTAGAGTGCGACTTCCTGCGACGAAGGCTCGAGCTTCGCCGTCAGCTCGCGAGCGGGAGCGTTCACGCCGCGGGCCGGCGCCAGACGAAGGCGCCGCGCGCCGCCGGGAGAATGGTCCTGTGTCGGGTCATCGGATGTCCGCCGGCTTGACATTCGACAGCCCCCAGACGTAGGCCGCGAGAAGATGGATCTTGCCTTCGTCGAGCAGTTCCTTGTGCCCTGGCATCCGGGTGACGGAAGACGCCGTGCCGCGACCCTTGCCGATCGTCTCGATAATCGTCGCTTCCGAGCTTCCGTAGAGCCAGACGCCGTCGGTGAGGTTCGGCGCGCCAAGCGCAGGGTTGCCCTTGCCGTCGACGCCGTGACAAGCGACGCAATACTGCGTGAACAACGGCTTGCCGAGCTGCGCCCGCAATCCATCGGCCGGCAGGCCGGACAGGCTGCGCACGTAGCCCGCGACGTTCCTGACGCCTTCCGGTGATGGTGTCCGGGTCGCCACCGTAGAGCCAGTCCGAATCACGCAAGTTCGGGAAACCCTTGCTTCCGCCCGCGTCCGAACCGTGGCACTGCGCGCAATGCGTGAGGAACAGGCGTTCTCCCATCGCGTGCGCCTGGGCGTCGGTCGCGACCTGCTTCACGTCCATTGCCATGTACTTCGCATACAGCGGGCCTGTCCGCTCGTCGGACTCGCGAACCTCGCTGGCGTAGGCTCCGGCCGACGACCAGCCGAGGATCCCCGGAAGGTTGCCGAGTCCCGGGTAAAACACCAGGTAGCCGAGCGAAAACGCGATCGTGAGGTAGAACATCCACATCCACCATCGAGGCAGCGGATTGTTGTATTCGGCGAGATCCTCGTCCCAGACGTGGCCGGTTGTCCCGGGACCGTCCGCGGACGATTTCCGCGGCGACGCCTGCACGCGCATCCGGCCCATGATGAACAGCAGGACTCCGCATGCGAGGATCGACACCAGGGCCAGTCCCGCGACGTACAAACTCCAGAAGTCGGACGTGAAATCGCTCATCGATGTGCTCCGGTCTTGCGAGAGTCGCGGAGCGACTCATTACGTTCGCCTCTCCCAACGGGTAAGCAGCCCGATGCGAGGGGTTGGCTAACGTGACGCAACCCCTCATCGGGCAGCGCAAATGGCTCGTTGGCAGCCTGGTCGAACGAGGGCTTGCGCCGTGCGCTGTACGCCCAGAACACGATGCCGAGGAAAACAGCGAACGAGAGCACGGTAAAAACACTGGCGAGCGTCGAATACGCTTCCATCGCTACCTCACATTGCGCAATGCGAGACCGAGGCCCTGCAGATACGCGATCATTGCGTCCTCTTCGGTCTTGCCGGCGAGCTCGCCCGACGCCTTGGCGATTTCCTCGTCGGTGTACGGCACGCCGACGCGGGTGAGCGACCGCATCTTGGGTCCAATCGTCCCGGGCTCGAGCGGTGTGCTCGCCAGCCAGGAATAGGCGGGCATGTTCGACTCGGGCACGACATCGCGCGGATTGTTCAGGTGCACGCGGTGCCACTCGTCCGAGTAGCGGCCGCCGACCCGGGCCAGATCGGGCCCGGTGCGCTTGCTGCCCCATTGGAACGGATGGTCATACACGGATTCACCGGCGACCGAGTAGTGGCCGTAGCGCTCGGTCTCGGCGCGGAACGGACGGATCATCTGCGAGTGACAGCCGTAGCAGCCTTCGCGCAGGTAGATGTCGCGGCCGGCGAGCTGCAGCGGCGGATACGGCTTGACCCCGGTCACCGGCTGCGTCGTCGACTTCTGGAAGTACAGCGGCACGATCTCGACCAGCCCGCCCACGGCGACGACTACGATGATCAGCGCGATCATCGCGCCGATGTTCTTCTCGACAAGTTCCTGCGTAAACTTCATCGCGTGCTCTCCCTCATGCCGGCGTCGCCAGCTTTGCACCATCGCCGATCGGGATCAGTGCCTCGATGGCCTTGCCACCGACGACCGTGCGCACGACGTTGTAGGCCATGATCAGCATCCCGCCCAGGAACAGCGTCCCGCCGAGAAGCCTGATCGCATAGAACGGGTACGTGGCTTTGACCGCCTCCGCGAACGCGTAGGTGAGCGTGCCGTCAGCGTTGGTGGCGCGCCACATCAGCCCCTGCATCACGCCGGCGATCCACATCGAAGCGATGTAGAGCACGACGCCGATGGTGGCGACCCAGAAGTGCGCGGTGATCAGCCGCACCGACCACATCTCGGTCTTGGCGTACATCCGCGGGATCAGGTAGTACATCGCGCCGATGGAGATGAACGCGACCCAGCCGAGCGCCCCGGAATGCACGTGGCCGATGGTCCAGTCGGTGTAATGCGACAACGCGTTGACGGTCTTGATCGACATCATCGGCCCCTCGAAGGTCGACATGCCGTAGAACGACAGCGACACGATCAGGAACTTGAGGATCGGATCGTCACGCAGCTTGTGCCACGCCCCCGAGAGCGTCATCATGCCGTTGATCATTCCGCCCCACGACGGCGCAAGCAGGATCAGTGAGAACAGCATGCCGAGCGACTGCGTCCAGTCGGGCAGCGCCGTGTAATGCAGGTGGTGCGGGCCGGCCCACATGTAGGTGAAGATCAATGCCCAGAAGTGCACCACCGACAGCCGGTACGAGTAGATCGGACGCCCGGCCTGCTTGGGAACGAAGTAGTACATGATCCCGAGGAATCCCGCGGTCAGGAAAAACCCGACCGCGTTGTGGCCGTACCACCACTGCACCATCGCATCCTGCACGCCGGCGTAGGCCGAGTACGATTTCATCGGCCAGAACGTGACCGGGATTTCGGCGCTGTTCACGATATGCAGGATCGCCACCGTCAGGATGTACGCGCCGAAGAACCAGTTGGCGACGTAGATGTGCGGCGTCTTGCGCATGAAGATCGTGCCGAAGAAAACGATCGCATAGGCGACCCAGACGACGGCGATCAGCAGGTCGATCGGCCATTCGAGTTCGGCGTACTCCTTGCCGCTGGTGTAGCCGAGCGGAAGGGTGATCGCCGCGAGCACGATCACCGCGTTCCAGCCCCAGAAGGTGAAGCTCGCCAGCGGCGCGCAGAACAGGCGCGCCTGGCAGGTGCGCTGCACGACATAGTACGAAGTGGCGAACAGTGCCGAGCCGCCGAAGGCGAAGATCACCGCGTTGGTGTGCAGCGGCCGCAGGCGCCCGTAGGAGAGCCACGGCACGCCCGCGATCAGGTCGGGCCACAGGAGCTCGGCGGCGATGACGACGCCGACCAGCATCCCGACGATGCCCCAGACCACCGTCATGATCGAGAACTGCCGCACCACCTTGTAGTTGAATGTCGACGCGAGGTCGGTGCTCATGTGCTTCGCTCCTTGATTGCGTTGACCCGGCCTGGCCGAACTTGCCCGTGCGTGCCCGTTTGCGGATGTTAGGGAAACTGGTGGTCGCGAATCTTGATGCAGATCAATGCACCGAATCGTCGTCGCTGAGAATCCGGTGCGCCGGCCCTTCGAGATCGTCGAACTGGCCGTGCGCGACCGACCACCAGAACGCGGCGCCGACCAGAAATACCAACATGACCGAGAGGGGGATCAGCAGGTAGAGGATTTCCATGGTGGCCCTAGCGCGATGCGCCGGCCGGATTCGTTCGGCGCAAAGAAGGCTCCTCGCGAGGGCTTGCAAGTCGTGTCAGCCGCCATGCGTTCGCGACCACGAGGATCGACGATGCGGACATCCCGAGTGCCGCAGCGAGCGGCGTCAGATGCCCCGTGGCAGCGAGTGGAATCGCGACCACGTTGTAGACGAACGCCCAGGCGAGGTTCTGGCGAATGACGCGAAATGACCGGCGTGCGGCTTTGATTGCGACGCCGATCGCCCGCAGGTCCTCGCCGAGGACGACGATGTCGGCGGTCCACTGCGTCAGCGCCGAAGCGCTGCCGAGCGAGAGCGACACATCGGCCTGCGCGAGACTCGGCGCGTCGTTGATGCCGTCGCCGATCATCGCGACCACGCGCCCCTCGCGTTGCCGGGCGGCCACGAACGCACGCTTGGTCTCGGGCGCGGCACCGGCCTGCCACGCATCGATGCCCACACAGCGCGCGACATGCTCGACGGTGGCTCGCCGGTCGCCCGACACCAGCGACACCGCGATCCCCAGCGCGCGGAGCGCCCCAATGAGCTCTGTCGCACCGGGCCGCAATGTGTCGCCGAAGGTAAACCAGGCGATCCACCCGGACTGGTCCCCAAGCGCGATCGGTATCGCGTCGGCCGCGAGCGCGTCGGCGACCGCTGGCAACGGCAAGCCGTGCAACCCGCCGACCCATGCCGGGCGTCCGCAACGATAGCGTCGGCCGGCGATCGTGCCCGCAACGCCCTGTCCCGGGACCGCGATAACGTCGCCTGCGCTTGCCGTTGCGATCCCGGCGGAGCGCAAAGCGGTCGCGACCGGGTGGGTCGAGCCCTGCTCCAGCGCGGCCGCGATCGAGAGGCACGCCTCGCGGTCGAGATCGGAGAGCGCCTCTGCCGCGATCAGACAAAAGGTTCCGGTGGTCAACGTTCCCGTCTTGTCGATCACGACATGCGTCACGCGCGAGAGCGCCTCGAGCGCATCGGCGCGAACCGCGAAGATCCGCTGTCGCCCGAGCGCGCCTGCCGTTGCGGCCAGTGCCGCCGGAGTGGCAAGCGATAGTGCACAGGGGCAGGACACGACCAGCACCGCAAACGTCACGATCAGCACTCGCGATGGATCGATTTCGGCCCAGCCTGTCGCGGTGGCCGCAGCGATGACGAGAAGCACGGCAACGAACCATCCGGCAACGTGATCGGCGATTCGGGCGACCCGTGGCCGTTCGTCCGCGGCGCGAAGGACCAGCCGCGAAATGGCCGCGGCCTTCGTCGCCTCTCCGGCAGCCGTCACTCGCACCAGGAGCGGGCTTTCCCGGTTCAGTGATCCGGCCAGCACGGTCGCCCCCGCCGCCTTTGGACGCGGCCAACTCTCGCCGGTCAGAATCGCTTCCTCGACGCTGGAGGACCCGGAAACGACCTCGCCGTCGGCGGGCACCGTGGCGCCGGCGGCGACACGCACGACATCGCCGGGCGAGAGCTCCGCCGCGGCGACCCGCTCGGTGTTCTGCGTCTCGGGATAGCCCGGCAGCCGCTCTGCAGTCTCCGGGCGCTCACGCGCAATGGCCTCGATCGCGGCACCGGCCCTCTGCCGCGCGTTGAATTCCACGTAGCGTGCCACGAGCAGCAGTGCGACGAACATCGTCACCGAGTCGAAGTACACCGCGCCCTCGCCCGTCACCGTCGCCCAGGCACTGGCGATGAACGCTGCGCCGACGCCCAACGCCACCGGTACGTCCATGCCGAGCCGGCGAATCCTTAGGTCGCGCAGCGCGCCTGCGAAGAACCCCCACGCGGAATAGAGGACGACCGGCAGCGTCAGCACGAGGCTCGCCCACGCGAGCAAACGCGCCTGCGCGGTATCGACGCCATCGATGCTGATATACGCGGGCAGCGAAAACATCATTACCTGCATCATCGCCAGCAGCGCCACCGCGGTACGGGTGAGCAACGCGCGACCCTCTCGACGCGCCAGCGCCTCGCGCCGCGCCGGATCGTAGGGATACGCGCGATAACCGATGGCAGCGATCGCACGCAGCACGTCGGAGAGGCTTGTCCGTGGCGCCGACCAGGCGAGGCGCGCCCGCTGGGTGGCGAAGTTCACGCGGAACTCGATGACGCCCGGGATCCGCTGCACGTACGACTCGCTGAGCCAGATGCATGCCGCGCAACGAATCCCTTCGAGCAGCAGCGAGATTTCCTGATGATCGCCGACCCGCGTGATCAGTCCTTGTGCCTCCGCCGCGATGTCGTAATGCGTCCATTCATCGGGAGCATTCGGCGGCGTTTCCGCGCGCCCGGTGCGCCGGGCGTAGAAGTCCGTCAGGCCGGCGGCGCGGATCGTCTGCGCGATGCCCAGGCAGCCGGCGCAGCAGAACGGCTGCTCGGCGCCGTCGATCCGCGCGCGCCATTGAGCCCCCGAATGGACCGGCGCGGCGCAGTGGAAGCACAATTCGCCCTCATTCGCGCCGGCTCGCGGCGATCCGGTTTCCGGCGGCCAAAGCGGCGGGCGCAAGAACGCCGACGGACCCATCGCTGCGATGCGAGGCGAAGAAAGCATGCCGCAGAATCTAGCGGACGGCGACGCCCAACCCGTTGATCTGGGTCAAGCCTGCACCCCGGTCCCGGCGTAAGATCAACGATCAAGCTGCGCAGGAGCCCTCCCCGATGCCCTACCGCAATATCCTCGTCGCCTCCGATGGATCGAAGCTCTCGCTCAAGGCGGCCACTCACGCGATTGCTCTGGCCAAAGCGATCGGCGCACGCCTCACCGGGTTTCACGCCTCGCCGGACTATCCGCTGCCCGTATACGCGGAGGGCGTGGTCTTCGAGGCGGTCCCCCGCAAGGAATATGTCGCCCAATGCCGAAAGGAAGCCGACAAGATCCTCGGGGTCATTGCCGCGAGGGCCAAGGCCGTTGACGTTCCGTTCACAGGAACCTCCGCGATCTCGTCATCGCCGTGGGAGGCGATCCTCGCCGCGGCCAGGAAGGAAAAGTGCGACGCCATCGTGATGGCCTCCCACGGCCGACGCGGCGTCGCGGCGCTCGTGCTCGGCAGCGAAACGCAAAAGGTCCTGACGCACTCCAGGCTACCGGTCCTCGTCGTGCGCTGAGGCACGATAAGCTTCAACCCCCAAGGGTGCCCGGCGTTCAGGCGCGCCCTTTTTTGGCCCCGATCTGACCCGTCCGCACGAGGCCACGATTCGCGGCCCGATTTACTGCCTGTTGCCCTGATTTTGCTATGCTAGCCGCTCCGCGCCGAAGGGATCCGCGATGCAGGTGAAGCGCCCGCTGTTCCGTGCCGATGGCCGCAATCGGATGACCGCAAGGATCGGCGCGCCGCTCATGTTCGGCTTCGGTGCCGACGGCCAGGGCATGCTGCCGTGGCTTGCGCAAAACCTGTCAGCGCTTCTTACGATATTGGTCTCGGTCCTGCTGCTCGCGGCGCTCGCGGTGCTGCTGTTTGGGATCGTGCGCGAGATTCGCCGTAACGCGGTCTTCCTCGACCCGATCGATGTGCCGCGAGCTCTCGACACCCGTGGCTACTCGCCCGCGGTCGTCGCGGAGCGATTGCTCGACGCGCTCTCCGCCATGCAGCGCAAGGCGCCAACGCTCAAGGAGCTGCTGGGCATCGAGTCGCCCCCGGCGCTGGTCGACCTCGAGGTCCCGGCGCGCTTTTCATTGCAGGCGATCGTCCGCTTCATCCAACGGCTCGTGCGCATCCCGGAATCGCACATCGGCGGGGAGATCACCTGCGAGGGCGAAGCCTATGAGCTTACGCTGCGCAGACGCGATCAACACAGCGTGTCGATCGTCGGCGTGCACCGCAACGTGGATATCGGCGGCCTGCTCGCGGAGGGCGCCGAGGACGTGCTGCGCCTCATCGACCCGTGGATCCTCGCGCACCATTATTTTGCGCAGGAAACCCGGGAACAGCCTCCGGAGTTCACGCGAACGCTCGCCACGCTGGACCACATGCTGCTCCATTCCAACGTGGCCGAGCGACCATGGGCGCTCAACATGCAGGGCATCTGCCTCATGCGGCAACGACAGTTTTCGCAGGCGATCGAGCGTTTCCGAGATGCGGCGGCCGCGGGGCCGCGCCTTCCGTTCATTCATCAGAACTGGGCCAACGCGCTCGACCTTCTGGGGCGCTTCGACGAGGCGCGCGCGCACCGGGTGCGCGCTCTCGACATTCCCGCACGGACGCCGAACCTGATCGCCAACAACGCCATCAACGCTTCGTTGCTGCATCGACACAGTCAGGCGATGGGGCTGGCACGACGGGCGCTGACACTCGGTCCGGAGGACTCGCGCGCCTGGAGCGCCTGGGGCTATGTTCTGTTCGGGCTCCACCGCCTCGAGCAGGCGGCGACGGCCTCCGAACGTGCCATGGCGCTGGGCGCACGGGACATGCTCTGGTCGCCGCCGCTGGCGATGGTCTATGCAGCCCTCGGTCGGCCCGAGAAAGCGCTTGCCGCCGCGCTCGACGAGATCGAGCGGGCCGGCGAGACCGAAGAAGCACTCAAGGCGATGGGCTTCGCACGGCTGGCGGCCGGCGACGCGCGCGGCGCGGTGTCGAACTTCGAGGCTTCGCTTGCCAATGCTCCCGGCGCGGGCGACGCTGCGTATGGCAGGGCCGACGCCCTGCTCGCGCTCGGCGAATTCGAGCTCGCCCTCGCGCACTACGAGCGCGCAGTTGCCATCGATCCGTTTTACCCGCAGGCGCACGTCGGCTGGGCGCAAGCGCTACGGGGCCTCGGACGGACCCGAGAAGCACCGGCGCGCTTCGCCGTCGCCGTCCGCGTCGACTCGGCCTATCCACCCGCGTATCGCGGATGGGCGGACAGCCTCATCGCGATGGGCCGCGACGCCGAGGCGACGCCGCTGCTCGAGCGCGCGGAGGTCGTGGAGCGCCGAAATCGCGCCCCGCTGCCGTTGCGGTCCATTCCGATCAAGAGACGCAAATTCGGCTAAAATCAAGGCTTTGCAAAACAACGCTCGCCATGCGACTGTCCCGGCTCTTTCTGTCCACGCTCAAGGAGGCGCCCGCCGAGGCCGAGCTCGTCAGCCACCGGCTGATGCTGCGCGCCGGCCTGATCAAGCGGCTGGCGGCCGGCATTTACACCTGGATGCCCTTGGGATTGCGCGTACTGCGCAAGGTCGAGGCGATCGTGCGCGAGGAGATGAATCGCGCCGGCGCGATCGAGTTACTGATGCCGGTCGTGCAGCCGGCCGAGCTGTGGCAGGAATCGGGACGCTGGGACAAATACGGCCCCGACCTGCTGCGCATCAAGGACCGCCATCAGCGCGACTTCGTGATCCAGCCGACCTCCGAAGAGGTGATCACGGATATCGCGCGCAGGGAATTGAAGAGCTACAAGCAGCTGCCGGTCAACTTCTATCACATCCAGACCAAGTTCCGCGACGAGGTTCGTCCCCGCTTCGGGGTGATGCGCTCGCGCGAGTTCATCATGAAGGATGCCTATTCCTTCGATGCCGACAAGGCCGGGATGCTCAAGTCCTACCAGGCGATGTACGACGCCTATGTGCGGATCTTCACGCGGCTGGGTCTGAAGTTTCGCCCCGTAGCCGCGGACACGGGACAGATCGGCGGTTCGGCGTCGCACGAATTCCAGGTGCTCGCCGATTCGGGAGAAGATGCGATCGCCTGGTGTCCGACCTCGGACTATGCCGCCAACGTCGAGCTTGCCGAAGCCGTGCCGCCTGCTGCGCATCGCGCCGCGCCTGGCGAACCGCTGCAGAAGGTGGCCACTCCTGGGCTCGCGACCTGCGAGCAGGTTGCGGAGCTCCTGGATCTTCCGCTGGGCCGCACGGTGAAATGCATCATGCTCAACGCGGGCGGCAAGGTACATATGCTGCTCGTTCGGGGCGATCACAGCCTGAACGAAATCAAGGCGAGCAAGGTTCCCGGGCTCTCGGGTTTCCGCTGGGCGAGCGAAGCCGAGATCCTCGCCGCCATGAACAGCCCGGCCGGCTACCTCGGGCCGGTCGGCATGCCTCCCGACATGCCGCTGATCGTCGACCGGACGGTCGCCCTGATGAGCGATTTCGTCTGCGGCGCGAACGAAGCCGACTATCACCTGCGGGGCGCGAATTTCGGACGCGACTGCCGCGAACCCGATCAGGTCGCCGACCTGCGCAATGTCGTGGCCGGGGATCCGTCGCCGGATGGCAAGGGCGTACTGGAAATCGTGCGCGGCATCGAGGTCGGGCACGTGTTCGCACTGGGAACTTTGTACTCGCAGGCGCTGGGCGCAACCATTCTCGATGCTGCGGGTCAACCGCGGGCCATGGAGATGGGCTGCTACGGGATCGGCGTGACGCGTATCGTCGCCGCCGCGATCGAGCAGAACAATGACGAGCGTGGCATTATCTGGCCGGAATCGCTGGCCCCGTTCAGCGTCGCGATCGCACCGATCGGGTATGAGCGCAGCGATGCGGTTCGCACCGCGGCCGATCGGCTCCACGGCGAGCTCGAGGCCGCCGGGATCGAGGTGCTGCTCGACGATCGCGGCGAGCGCCCCGGCGTCATGTTCGCGGATCTCGAGCTGATCGGCATTCCGCATCGGATCACGGTCGGCGAGCGCGGGCTCAAGGAGGGCAAGGTTGAGTATCAGGGTCGGCACGAAAGCTCCGCAAACGCGATACCGCTCGCAGAAGGTGTCGCGCACGTGCGCCGCAGGCATGGCTAGGCGCCGATGAGGATGTCCACCCGCGCTCCGTGTCCTGGCTCGTCGCCTGCGGGATGGGTATGCGTCGGGCTCATGGTGATGCTGGCGATCGTGCCGCCGGCGGCGCGCGCCGGAGCGCAGGTCGAGGAAGAGCTCTCCGCCAACGTCCAGAACTCGCTGCATCGCTCGGTCAGCGACTATCCCGCCCCGCACCTGGTGTTTACGACCGACGTCGAGGGCACGGCCTGGCTCGCCGACATGTCCTCGCGGCTCGCCGCGAAAATTTCCGACTGGCCGACGCGCCGCGATTTTCTCGTCACGGTGCAGTACGAAGCATCGCGTGCCGGGCTCGATCCGCAGCTCGTGCTCGGCTTGATCCAGCACGAGAGCAATTTCCGCAAGTACGCGATGTCAACTGCGCAGGCGCGCGGTTACATGCAGGTGATGCCGTTCTGGGTGCGGCAAATCGGAAACTCGGATCACGATCTTTTCAACTTGCGCACCAATCTGCGTTATGGCTGTACGATCCTGCGCTATTACCTCGACCGGGAAAACGGCGATCTCTACCGCGCGCTCGGTCGCTACAACGGGAGCCTGGGCCGCGCCGAGTATCCGAGCGCCGTGGTCTCGCTGATGCAGCGGTACTGGACGTGGCATCCCTCGTCGACGGGCGCTGAAGCCTCGCGCCTCGACGTCAACGCCGTTCAGGCAAGGTGACGCGCCGGGGGACGACGTATCGCGGCCGCTTCGCGCCCTCGCCGACCGGCACGCTGCATTTCGGCTCGCTCATTGCTGCGCTCGCAAGCTATTGCGATGCGCGCGCCGCCGGCGGCGCCTGGCTGGTGCGAATCGAGGACGTGGACGAGCCGCGCAGCAGCGATCAAGCGACATCGGCCATCCTCGCCACGCTCGAGGCCTACGGCTTCGAGTGGGACGGCGAGGTCGTCCGGCAGAGCAGGCGTGGCGCGCTTTACGACGAGGCCCTCGAGCGGCTCGTCGCGCAGGGAGAAGCGTTCGCCTGCACCTGCACTCGCAGGGAACTCGAAGCCGGGCGACTCGGCCCCGGCGGCGAGCGCGTCTATCCGGGAACGTGTCGCGACGGCATCGCGTCGGAGCGCGAGGCCAGAGCCTGGCGATTGCGCGTCACCGACGAAGCGATTGCCTTCCGCGATCGGCTCCAGGGATGGCACGAGCAGCGGCTCGAGCGGGAGATCGGCGATTTCATCATCAGGCGCGCCGATGGTCTGTTCGCGTATCAGCTCGCAGTCGTCGTGGACGACGCAGCGCAAGGCATTACCCACGTCGTGCGCGGTGCCGATCTGCTTGCCTCGACACCGCGCCAGATCTGGCTGCAGCGCCGGCTCGGTCTTACGACGCCTTCGTACCTGCACCATCCTGTCGCGATCCTGGCGAGCGGCGAGAAGCTCTCCAAGCAGACCGGAGCCGCGCCGCTGCCTATCGATCCCTTGCCCACGCTCCTGCAGGCGTGGAGCTTCCTCGGCCAGCGCGAGCCACCGGCCCGGCCTGCGTCGGTCGGCGAATTCTGGTCCTGGGCGCATCGGATGTGGACTCCTTCGGACCTGCCGCCCGTCACCATGCTGCCTTCGCCCCGATGAACGGTCGGCGCGCGGTATAATCGCGTCATTCCACTCGGCGCAACGCCCGGCGATTCCGGCCGAGTGGCGCGCATGTGCTTTCTTCGCCCGCCATGACCACCCTTGTCGTCGTCCGCAAGAACAACGAAGTCGCCATTGCCGCCGATTCGCTGACAACGTTCGGCGACACTCGCCTGTCAGCGCAGTTCGATCGCATCTACGACAAGATCGTGCGCTACCGCGACACTTACGTGGGGCTCTGCGGCAGCGCAGCGCACCAACTCGTCTTCGAGAGCCTGCTGGCGCAGCACAAGGAACTCGATTTCGGCAGCAAGCCCGCGATTTTCGAGACCTTCCGCAAGCTGCATCCCATCCTCAAGGATCAGCATTTCCTCAATCCGAAGGAGGAGGAGGACGATCCGTACGAATCGACGCAGATCACCGCGCTGATCGCCAACGGCAACGGTATCTTCGGGGTGTACTCGATGCGCGAGGTGTTCGAGTACACGCAGTTCTGGGCAGTCGGCTCCGGCCGCGAATTCGCATTGGGTGCGATGCAGTCGCTTTTTGGTCGCCTGCGCAGCGCGACCGCGATCGCCAAGGCCGGAGTCGAAGCCGGGGCAATGTTCGACAAGAACTCGGGGCTGCCGATGACGATGTACACCATGCCGTTGAATGGCTTCTAGCGGCGCGATCGGGGCGCAGAGAGCGCAGGCGGTGGGTCCACACTTCGAAGACAACCTGACCCCGTTCGTGCTCGATCGCACCGCCGTGCGCGGTGCGATCGTCAGCCTCGATGCTGCCTATCGCGACATCCTCGCCTGTCACCCCTATCCTGCAGCCCTTCGGCGACTGCTCGGAGAAACACTGGCGGCAGTTTGCCTGCTCGCCAACTCGCTCAAGTTCCGGGGCAGCCTGATCCTGCAACTGCACGGCGCGGGCGCCCTGCGCCTCCTGGTCGTGGAATGCGACGCTTCACTCTCACTCCGCGCAACCGCGCAGTGGGAGGGCGAAGTCCGCGATGACGCACGGCTCGCCGACCTCGCCGGCGCCGGCCTGCAGGGCGGGCGCACAAGCCGAATGGTGCTCACCCTCGATCCCAGGGACGGCGGGCCGCTGTACCAGGGAGTGGTCGCGCTGGAAGGCGGATCGGTTGCGGCGCTGCTCGAGCATTACCTCGACAAGTCCGAGCAGATTCAGAGCCGCTTCTGGCTCCGCGCCGCCGGCGGCCGCGCATGCGGGCTGCTCCTGCAGCGCATGCCCGGCTCCGAGGACGCGGCGACGTGGGACCGGGTTAGCTGCGCCGTCGATGTGGCGCCGGGCAGCTTCGGCGCCAGCGACGCTCACCGGCTGCTCGAGACGCTTTTTCCCGAAGACGACGTGCGCGCATTCCCCTTCCGCTCGCCTCGGTTCGGATGCTCGTGCTCTCGGCAGCGCGTCGCAGCGGCGTTGAGGATCCTCGGGATCGCCGAGGTGGAGAGCATTCTCGCCGAACGCGGCTCGGTCGCCGTCGACTGCGAGTTCTGCAACCGCCGTTACGAGTTCGACCCCGTGGAAGCGCGCGCGTTGTTCACCACACAGCCCGCTGTGGTGCACTAGTGAGCATCTACACGCCGCGCGCATTCGCGACCGACGACGGCGCCGCGGTCGCGCATCTGATCCGCGACTTTCCGTTCGCGA
>VBCL01000005.1:35530-36116 GCA_005888865.1 Betaproteobacteria bacterium
CCTTTCGTCAGCCACGTTCCGCTGCAGTACGACGCCTCGCTGGGTCCAAAGGGAACCTTGCTCGGCCACATGGCCCGCGCCAACCCGCATTGGCGGCATTTCGGCGCGGAGGCGTCGATCGCGATTTTCCATGGGCCGCACGCCTACGTCTCGCCGTCGTGGTATGCCGAGCCGGCGAGCGCGGTGCCCACCTGGAACTACTCGATCGCGCACGTGCACGGGCGCGTCGAAGTCATGGCCGATGCGGCCGAGACGCGCGCGTTGCTCGACGCGATGATCCGGCGCTACGAGGGGGGACGCGCAGAGCCGTGGCAGCTGCAGCTCGAAGGGCGTCCCCTTGCCGCTATGCTGGACGCGATCGTAGGGTTCCGCCTCACCATCGAGCGCATCGATGGCAAGCTCAAGCTGTCGCAGAACCGCAGTGCCGAGGATCGGGAACGCGTCATCGCCGCGTTGCGGGGCGAAGATTACGCCGATGCCGCGGCCACCGCGGAGTGGATGGAGCGTTACGCCCGCGGCAGCTAGGTCAAGCGCGCTGCACCGCCCCGGTTCCGTTGCCTGCCACGACGCCGAGCTCGCGCATCGC
>VBCL01000005.1:36129-39865 GCA_005888865.1 Betaproteobacteria bacterium
GAGCTGAAATCTGCCGCAGTGCGCACGCTTGCAATCGGCTTCGCGAGCAGGTTGACCGCGCGTCCACTCACGATCAGCGGCAGGTCCTCAGGAAGCTCGGTACGCAGCGAGCGGATCTCCTGCCCCGCGATCTTGCCCGAAATTCCGCGATCGAACAGCAGGATGGCGAGAGCGACCCGGTACGCTCGCGACGCGCCGCCGATCTCCTGGGCCGGGACTCCGGCGCCCAGGGTCAGGCAGTTCACGCCTTCGGTGAACAGCAACAGCTCGAGGATCGCCAGGCCAAGTTGATTGGGGTCATTCGGGGGCGTGGCGAGCAGGATCTGCCGCGCATCGCGCGTCGGGCGCACCAGCCTTGTAACGTCGCGCAACAAGCGCTGCGCGAGATCGGCGAAGCGCAACTCCTGGAAGTTCTGCATCTCGCCGCGCACGACCCGCTCGTGGACCGCTTCGTTGAGTGGAATGAGCGTCTGTTCGAGGAACCGGCGCAAGCCTTGTCCGACGAGAAGCTTCGACAGATGGTTTTGCAGCTCGCCCACGCGATGCTCGCCGAGCAGCTTCACTGCGGTCTCGATTTCGGCTGGCAAGGGCGCGGGATCTTCGATCGCGATACCCAGCATCGACTGCAGCGCAGAATCGGCGAGCGGCACCACCGCGCCTGCCCGCCATCCCTCCGACAAGAGTTGCTTGATCAACTTGAGGCGCGCAACCTGGTCCGGAGGATAGACGCGATCGCCGAAAGCGTCGCGCGACGGATCGGGAAAGCCATACCGGCGCTGCCACATGTAAAGCTGCTCACGCCGCAAGCCGGTGATTCGCACGACCTCGCGGATGTGCAAGGCGGCGCGGGTGTCGACGCTGGCCGTCGCGGAGATCAGCGGCGGGTCGTTATCGCGACGGCGCGTTGGCGCCTTGATCAGGATACCCATGAAAGTCCCCTTCCGATTCTGTGTGCCACAAGTATAGAGAAATCCGTTGTCCGTTTCAGCTTGACACATTTGCGGCAAATGCAGCCGCGGTGCGTCAGCCGCACGGGCCATTTGGCGGTTCATGTTGCCCCGACCTGAGCTTTGGCCCATCATCTCGCTTTCGGAACAAGGACTTCCGGCGCAATTGGCCGTTCGTGCCCGGTCTGATCGCGGGTGACGATCTGTTCTTTGCAAGCAGCGTGCCGGCTCGCGCCACTCCCAGATGTTTGGATTCGGCAAAACACTCAAGGACCCCCTGGCCGACGCCAAGAGCGTCGAGCGGTGGCTCGTGGGATTTCCGGCTAACGACCCGCTCGCCATGCACGCGGGAGTGCTCACCGCGCTTGGCCGGCTTGCCGAGCGCGAGGCGAAGCGGACACCGGCGCGCCTCGAGGCAGTGTTCCAGGTCGATCTCCATACCGACCCTCTGCGCAAGAATCTCACCGCGCAATATCTCGAGCATGGCAATCGCTCGACTCGGATCGAGAACCAGCTGTGGCAGGCTCTGTTCGACCTGACGCAGGGATTCCTTCTCTGCTACCAGGCTTTCGGGCGCGAGGTCAGCGCCCACGCCCAGAGTCAGAAATGGCAATCGTTGCTGCCCGAGCTGATCGCGCGGCAAATCATCCATCAGGGACTCGACGCGAAGATCCGCCTGTTTCGCTACGAGCAGTGGATCCCGGCGAAATGGACCGATCTGCACGCGTTGTTCCAGATGGCCTGCTCGGCGCAGATCGAGAGGCAGCCCGTCGCGGTGCTGCCGGATGGTGCCGTAACCACGATCGAGCACGAATACCTGCGCGTGCTCGTGCTGCAGCTCATGAACTCCGGCAACCTCACACCTCGCCACCTCGAGTGGGTCGCAGAGCAGCTTCCCGAGTGGTGCGCGCCGCTGCACCTGAACCTCGAAGCCTCGACCGAGACGAGCTTCTACGTCGACCTCGCCTCTAAGATGGGTCTCAAGCGGCGTGCCCCGCAGCCGCTCGAAGGTCGGGTCCTGTTTCTCGACACGCGTGCGCTGCACGCGGTGCTCATGCAGAACGTGGTGATGCTCGATCAGAAGGTCCGTAACAACCCGCTGTCCGACCGCACACCGCGCCGCGCCGACCAGCTCAATCTGCTGTCCAAGCTCGCTTCGCAGGTCGACCCGGAATTCAAGCCGTTCGCCCGCCGCGGCGAGCGAACCAATGCCGAAGGCAGCGTCGATGCGATCATCGGTTTCACCAAGATCTCCGGATTCTTCCGCGACGACGAGATGACGTCATTCATCGATCGCAAGCGGGGACCGAGCACGTTCGGCGACACGATCGAGATTGCCACGTTCGGGCGGATGCGCAACGAAACCGCGCGCATCAACGAGATGGCTCAGAGACGTCTCGCCAACTACACTGCGCCGGGTGGCTCGTGGAACATCCGGGACCTGTCGCAGACCGGCTTCCGCCTGATCGCACCGATGAGTGTGATCAACGCCGTGACCTTGGGCACGCTCGCGGCGATCCGCACCCAGTCCGATGCGCATGGGCACTGGACGCTGGGAATTGTGCGCCGGATGAAGCGCCTCACGACCGAGCGCGCCGAGATCGGTCTGCAGGTGATTGCCGACAATCTCGCCGGGGTCGAGCTCGCGGAGACCCGGCGTGGCGAGGGCGATTACTCGGTCGACGGCGAGGTACCGACGGTGAATAGCCGCCGCTTCAACGGGCTCTTTCTCTCGCTCAAGAAGCGCGAAGGCGAGACCTCCGTGCAAACGCTGGTCGTGCCCCCCGGGGAATATCAACCCGGCAAGCGCCTGCAGATGAGCGTCGGCCAGAGCTCGCAACGCATTGGCTTCGGCCGCGTGCTCGAGCAACACCCGGACTGGGTGTGGGCGACGGTCGAGCCGCTGCCCGCGGCGACGCAAGCGCCCGCCGCTTCGCCCTAGGCACTTCAAACGCTTGCTTCGATGCCGACCGACCGCTATCGGGAGATCTGTGCCGCGCATCGCTGGCGTGTACCTGCGCAATTCAATATCGCGCACGCGGTCTGTGGACGTTATGCGGACGAGCCTGGGCGCCTGGCGTTGCTCTGGGAGGATGAGAGCGGTGCTTCTGCGGCCTACACGTTCGGCGACCTGCAGGCGGGTGCTAACCGACTGTCCAACGCGCTCGTGGCGCGAGGCGTGGCTCCCGGAGACAAGGTCGCGATCCTGCTTCCACAGCGACCGGAAACCGCGATCGCGCACATCGCCTGTTATCAGATCGGCGCGATCGCCGTCCCGCTGTCGTTCCTGTTCGGGCCCGATGCTTTGGAATACCGGCTGGAGAATTCCGAAACCAGGGTCGCGATCTGCGATCCCGCTTCGCTTCCCAATCTCGTCGCGATCCGCGACAAGCTGCGGTGCTTGACCCACGTGATCGGGGTCGCCGGCGCGCGCGAGTCGGCGGTCGACGACTGGGAAGAGGTGCTGGCGAAAGGGTCCGACCGTTTCACCGCGCTGGCTACGCGCGCCACCGATCCGGCGGTGCTGGTCTACACGAGCGGCACGACGGGGCCGCCAAAGGGCGCGCTCATGCCGCAGCAGTGCCTGCTTGGCAACCTGCCCGGATTCGTCTATTCGCACGATGTTTTTCCGCAGAGCGAGGATCTGTTCTGGTCGCCGGCCGATTGGGCGTGGACCGGCGGCCTGATGGACGCGCTGCTGCCCACGCTGTACTTCGGCCGTACCATCCTGGGCTTCCGGGGCCGCTTCGACCCGGAGCGCGCATTGGCGCTGATGGCAAAGTACCACG
>VBCL01000005.1:39933-51524 GCA_005888865.1 Betaproteobacteria bacterium
GTCCGACTGCGCAGCGTGATGAGCGCCGGCGAAGCCGTGGGCACGACGGTGTTCGGTTGGGCTCAGGAAGCGCTCGGTGTAACGATCAACGAGATGTTCGGTCAGACCGAGATGAACTACATCGTGGGCAATTCGCACACGCTCTGGCCTGCAAAACCCGGGTCGATGGGGCGACCCTATCCTGGGCACCGGATCGCCGTCATCGACGAATCGGGCGAAAGTGTCGCCGCGGGAACACTGGGCGAAGTCGCCGTGCACCGGGTTGGCTCGGACGGCACGCCCGATCCGGTCTTCTTTCTCGAATATTTCAAGAATCCGGAAGCCACGGCTCGGAAATTCGCCGGCGACTGGTGCCGAACCGGGGATCTCGCGCTCTGCGATGACGAAGGCTACCTGTGGTATCAGGGGCGGGCCGACGACATGTTCAAGGCCGCCGGGTATCGCATCGGACCCACCGAGATCGAGAACTGCCTGCTCAAGCATGCCGCGGTGGCGAACGCGGCGGTCGTGCCCAGTCCCGACGAGACCCGCGGGAACATCGTCAAGGCGTTCATCGTTCTCGCGCCAGGCCACGCGCCCGCGCCGGCGCTGGAAGCGGACATTCAACAGCACGTACGCAGGTTTCTCGCGCCTTACGAATACCCGAAAGAGATCGAGTTCATCGACGCATTGCCGATGACGACCACCGGCAAAGTGCAGCGGCGCGTGCTGCGCGAGCGTGAGCGCGAGCGCAAGCTTCGCCGGGGAGACGCGTGATGGCCCAGCGGCTTTCACTCACCCTGCTGCCCGACGCGTTTGCGATTTGCCGTCTCGATGCCGACGCGCAGCTGCCGGCGTGGGCGGTTGCGGCCCCCTGGTGGTCGATGACGCGCACACCCGACGAGTTGTCGGTCGTCTGCGCGGAAGCGTGCGTGCCCGACGGCGTCGTCGCGAGCCGCGGCTGGAGGGCGCTGCGATTTGCAGGACCCCTGCCGCTCGATCAGACCGGCATCCTCGCCAGCGTGACGACGCCCCTCGCCGCGGCCAGGGTCTCGGTCCTGGCGCTGGCGACGTACGACACCGACTACGTGCTCATTCCCGCCGCGCAGCGCGCCGCCGCGATCGATGCCCTGGAGCGCGCCGGCCACAGCGTGGGTAGCGCGGATTATTGAGACGGCTTCTGCGCGGCGGCTTCGCCACCGGCAAAGCCTTCGAGAAAGCGTCGGTGCGTGAGCACCCAGAACACGGCCGGCGCGACCGTGGGCAGGATCAGCGCTCCGAATTGGTAGGCGAACGCGATCGCTTCACGCTGCAGCGGGCCGAACCCCGCCTGGGCGGCGACCGACGGTGCGATATCGAACGTGACGCGCTTCAGGAACTCGGCCATGAGGCTCCATGTGACGAACGGCGCGAGGACAACGTAGCCAAGGAGGATCTTCCGCAACGCCTGCGGCTGCCGGGCGGCAAGAATCAGCGCAGCGAGCATTGGAAAGCCGTAGCTGTAAAGCAGCGCATTGAGCTCGACCGAGACCACTCCGCCAGCGGGATTCTCGGTCGTGGCGAGCGTTGCCTTGAGCGTCGACACGATAGTGATCAGGTAACCGTGTTGTTCGACGCCCTGGACGATGTCGGCGAAACCGAGCCTGGCAACACCGTGGGTCAAGAGCCCGATCGGAAAGGCGAACAACGGCCCGGCCATATACCACACCAGAAACGCTGGCGGGAGCCAAAGCGCGACGCGGAGGACAAACCCGCCGAGCGAGGTGCCACGCATCAGGCCAATCGCCGGTCAGCCGGGTACGGGCGCGATCGCCGCACGCGGCAGCGTGCGCACCCACAGCAGCCAGACGATAAGCACGTCGAGCATGATGAGTGCCTGCCACACATACTGGTGCGCGAACTCGAACGCTTCCTGATTCCACTGGCCGAGGTAGAACAAGCTGATCACGCGGATGACGTTCAAGGCCTGGACGGCCACGATCCCGATCAGGAGTCCGGCGAGCTTGCGCTTCCACGTCGCCGGAAACGCGAGCATGGCCGCAATCAGCACGATCGTTGCCTCGACGCCGTTGCAACCGGCCTCGATCGACACGGCGAAACCGCTCTTGGCACTCTGCAGCACCTTGCCCTCGGCGATCACGCCGGGGTCGAACACCTTGACGACATCGGCGCTGATCGCGGCGAGCGAGTCCGTCCACGGCAGAACGAACCAGCGCTGCGCCCACGGCGTGAGCTCGGCGCCGAACAAAACAGCCTGGAGCACCAGAAAACCGAGGAAGAAGCGGACCATGGCTGGGCGCTCTACGCCTTTGCGCGCGAAAGCGGAGGATTCTGCGCGAAATACCTTCTCACGCCGGAGCGTATCGAGTCGGCGAGCTTTCGCTGATGGCGGTCGTCCCTGAGCTTCTGCTCTTCCTCCGGATTGGAAATGAAGGCGGTCTCGACCAGGATCGAGGGAATGTCGGGCGCCTTGAGCACGGCAAAACCCGCCTGCTCGACGCTGCCCTTGTGCAGCGTGTTGACCGAGCCGATGCCTTCGAGGACCGAACGGCCCACGCGCAGGCTGTCGCTGATCTGCGCAGTCTGCGACAGATCGAGCAGCGTCCTCGCGAGCATCGGGTCGCGGGCGCCGATGTTGACTCCCCCGATCAGGTCGGCCTCGTTCTCATGCTGTGCCAGCCAGCGCGCCGCCGCGCTGGTCGCGCCGTGCTCGGAGAGTGCGAACACCGACGAGCCGCGCGCACTCGGGGTGGTGAACGCGTCGGCATGGATGGATATGAACAGATCCGCTTGCACCCGTCGCGCCTTCTGCACGCGAACGTCGAGCGGGACAAAATAGTCGTCGTCGCGAGTCAGCATCGCGCGCATCCCGGGCTCGTCATCCAGCGATGCCTTGAGTTTTTTCGCAATCGCCAGCGTGACGGTTTTCTCGTACGTGCCGCGACGACCGATCGCGCCCGGATCCTCGCCTCCGTGGCCCGGATCGATTGCCACGACGATGAGGCGCTTCGGTGCCTGCCTGGGCGCCCCTTTGCCGGGTTCCCCGCCGAGTGCCGGCCTGTCGGCCTCCGCCCCGGGGGAAGATGCGTTGGCGCCGGACTGCCCGGCGCGCTCGACGTCCTCGAGCAGCGCCATCAGGGGGTCCGGGGGCGTTAACGGATACAGATCGAGGACCACGCGATAGCCGTAATCTGCGACCGGACTCAACGCGAAGAGCTGGGGATTCACCGCCGACTTCAGGTCGAGCACGATGCGCAGCACGCCGGGCCGGAATGGCGCGACGCGTATTGCCTGGATATAGGGATCATCGGCGGCAACTCGCCTCGGCAATTCGAGAAGCTCCGGGTTGACGTCGATGCCTTCGAGGTCGAGCACCAGCCGCTCGGGATTTTTCATCGCCAGCAACTGATGCGCGACCGGAGCCGGTGCTTCGAGGATCAGTCGCGTGTATTCCTGCGCAGGCCAGAGTCGGGCGGAGGCGACCTTCGCGGCAGAGGCGCCCGCGGGCACAAGCCATTGCACCGCCGGCAACAGAACCCAGCCGCAGAAGCGTCGCCGCTCCAGCGATGCACGAGTCAACCGATCAGAGCGGCGAATTGCGCGAGACATGCCTCACCGGCGGGCGTCGCGGCGCGGAGCTCGAGAGCGCGTCCCGGCTCGGCCAGCTCGAGTCGGAGAGCCACATCGACCTCCGGCAGGCGCGCAGCTACGCGCTCGGGCCACTCGATCACCGCGACAGCGTCGGGACGAAAGTATTCCGCAAAGCCCGTGGTGTTCCATTCGTCCGGGTCGTCGAATCGATAAAAATCAAAGTGATAGAAGTATAAACTCGAAAACAAATAATGTTCAACCAAAGCGTAGCTGGGACTCTTCACGGGCCCCACCCAGCCAAGCCCGCGCAGGATCCCGCGCACCAGCGTCGTTTTGCCGGTGCCCAGCTCCCCGGACAACGTGACGATCATCCCGCCGCCCAGCCCGGGCGCAAGCGCCGCACCCGCGCGCGAGGTGGTCTCGGGGTCCGGAAGATACCGCCGGAGCGCTTCTATAATGTTCGATTCCTCATGCTACGCGCTTCGGTGTCGCCAATGTCCATTGCAGCCTCGTCGCTCGCGCCCGATCTCGCGCAGCTCTCGCGCGACCTTCGCGCCTGGGCGCGCGAGCTGGGTTTCGCCGAGATCGGTATTGCCGACACGGGTCTCGCGGCGGAAGAGACGCGGTTGGCGGCGTGGCTCGAGGCCGGACGCCACGGCGAAATGGATTATATGGCACGTCACGGTGTGCGCCGGGCTCGGCCCGCCGAGCTCGTCCCCGGAACGATTCGCGTGATCAGCGCGCGGCTCGATTATCTCCCGATGCGTGCGCGCGATCCCGCGGCGGTGCTTCGCAACTCGCGCAAAGCGTACGTATCGCGCTACGCGCTTGGGCGCGACTATCACCGCGTGCTGCGGGGCAAGCTTCAGGCACTGGCCGATCGAATGACGGCCGCAGTCGGCGCGTTTCGCTATCGCGTCTTCACCGACAGCGCGCCCGTGCTGGAGGTCGCGCTCGCCGCCAAAGCCGGTCTGGGCTGGCGCGGCAAGCATACGCTGCTCCTCACGCGCGAGGCCGGCTCGTTCTTCTTCCTCGGCGAAATCTATACCGACCTGCCGCTGCCGGTGAGCACGCGCCAGAGCGAGCACTGCGGCAGCTGCCACGCCTGCATCGACGCCTGTCCGACCGGGGCGATCGTCGGGCCTTACGAGCTCGACGCGCGGCGCTGCATCTCGTATCTCACCATCGAGCTGAAGGGCAGCATTCCGGAGTCGCTGCGCCCGTTGATCGGCAACCGTGTCTACGGTTGCGACGATTGCCAGCTCGTTTGTCCGTGGAACAAGTTCGCGCAGGTCAGTGGCGAGAGCGATCTTGCGGTGAGAAACGGTCTGGATGACGCGGACCTGATCGCCCTGTTCGCGTGGACCGAAGAAGAGTTCGCGCGTCGCATGGAAGGCAGCGCCATCCGGCGGATCGGCTACGAGCGGTGGCTGCGCAATCTCGCCGTGGGCTTGGGCAACGCGGCGTGCAGTGAAGATATCGTCGCCGCGCTCGAGCGGCGCGTCGACGACCCGTCGCCTCTGGTGCGCGAACATGTCGCGTGGGCGCTCGCGCGACAACGACGTCCGCCAGCACCCCACCGCGCTGCTCGGGCCGCGGCCTCCTTGGACCCTTGATTGCGTGTGGATGCGGCGCGCGTCGGCCGCCGGCGTCGACTCGCCACGCGCGATCCCCGCATCGCTTCGCTCGCGGGGCGACTGGCGACGCTGCGGGCTCGCGCCGCGGCCTCCTTGGACGACCCGCGCGGCATGTTACGTGGCGCGTCGGCCGCAAGCGGCCACTCGCGGACGCTCGACCCCCACGCGCTTCGCGCGCGGGTGCCCCTCTCGCTGCTCGGGCCGCTACCGGATCAACTGGTTCATCGATACGATCGGCAGCATCACGGCGAGCACCAGCACCAGAACGATCGCGCCCATGAACACGATCAGGGCCGGCTGGACCAGCGCCGCGAGCCAGGTCAGTCGACGCTCGACGTCGGCGTCCTGCTCGCGCGCAGCTCGGTCGAGCATTTCGGGAAGCCGTCCGCTCTGCTCGCCGTTAGCGACTAGATGCACCAGCAACGCCGGAAAGGCGCGCTGGCTCGCAAGAGCCCGCGCAAGCGACACCCCTTCGCGAACGTGCGCGGCCGCAGCGTGTGCCGCGCGACGGATCGGCCGCGCCCAGATGACGCCGGCCGCGGTCTCCAGCGCGCGAAGCAGCGGGGCGCCGCTGCCGGTGAGAATCGCGAGCGTGCTCGCGAACCGCGCGGTGTCGAGTCCCCGCAGGACGGTGCCCACCACCGGCGTGGCGAGCAGGAACCCCTGCCACCGCTCGCGCCAGCGCTCCTGTCGCGACAGCAGTGCCGCGACGACCGCGAGCAGCGCAACCAACCCGAGCCAATACCCGCCCGTGGCGCGAAGGAAATCGCTGCTTGCGATGAGCGCACGCGTGAGCCAGGGCAGCGTCTGACGGCTCTGCTGGTAAACGGCAACGATCTGCGGCACGACGTAGAGCAACAACGTGGCGATGACGGCGAGCGCTATCACCGTTACGAGCGCAGGATAGATCAGGGCGGCGGTGAACTTCTGACGCAACGCCTGGCGCGCTTCGAGGTAGTCGGCCAGCCGCGACAACACGCCCCCGAGCTGACCGCTTTCGGCGCCGACCGCGACCAACCCGCGGTAGAGATCCGAGAACGTCCGGGGAAAACGCGACAGTGCGTCGGCGAGCGACTCGCCGGCGCCGACCTGCTCGCGGATCGCGACGAGCACGCGCGCCGCGCCTGGATGATCGGCCTGCTCCGCGACGGCGGCGAGCGCCTGGTCGAGCGGCATTCCTGAGACCACCAGGGTGGCAAGCTGGCGCGTCGTGAGCGCCAGGATACCCGCCGCGAGGTGCGTCGCATCGGTGCGCGCGCCGGCGCTCCTGGACGCGACCTCGACCGCGGTCGGAAATAACCCGTCGCCACGCAGCGCGTCACGCGCTGCGCGCGCCGAGACGGCGTCGAGAAAGCCGCGGCGGGGACGCCCCGCAGCGTCGACGGCCTCGTACCGGAACGCCGGCATGTCGCGGCAGTTACTGGCGCGTGAAGCCGCGCAGCGGGGCGCGCAGCAGGAATTGGCTGGGCTTGGCGAGGATCAGGTTCACCAGGTCGTCGAGCGCCCGCGTGTCCAGCGCCGGGGTCTCGAAGTCGAGGATGACCGGCTCGAACCGGTCGACGTTGCGCAGCGTGACCACGATTCGTCCGTTTTCGAAGTCCGGATCGAATCGCACCTCGCAGCGCAATCCGGGCGTGATGCGGATGACGTTGTACGTCGCTCCGCTTTGAACGGTGGAGTCGGTGTCGCAGGTGAATTCGATGTGCGCCGACACGAGCGCACGCTCGATCTCGGGCGAGCGCCGGATCGCGACGCGCAGCGGCGGCGGCTTCGGCCCCGCGAGACTGTAATAGACGACGACGTAATCGTACACGTCGCGCTCCTGCAGGCGCTGCTTGCGGAACGTCACCGATGCTTTTTCGAGATGCAGGCCCTCGTAGCGCACGATGTGCGGCAACTCGAAGGGACGCTCGACCGGTGGCGAGATCACCTGCAGCAGCTTGCAGGCCTCATCGAAATACTGGAAGACCGCGTGCATGCGCTGATCGATGCGATCGATCACCTCGCGCGAGAGCTTCAGCTGCTGAATGCGCTTGGTAGCGACAGCCTCCGCCTGTGCGCGCAGCTGCTCGAGCAGAAACGACCTGGGGGCGCGGGCCATGCGTTGACTCGCCCTCAGTTGCCCTCGGTTTTCATCTCGATTCGACGCTCGGTTTGCATCTCGATTGCCGTTCCTGTTGCCATCTCAGTTGCCACATCAGTTACCATTACCCGCAGCGCCGGTCACGCGCAAGAGCTCCGCGAGCGACGTGGTACCGTCGGCAAGCCAGCGCGCACCGTCAACCGCGAGTGTACGCGCGCCGGCCCGGGCAGCCGCGTCGCGCAGCGCGGGCTCGCCGCTCTTATCGTGGATCAGCCGTCGCAAGCTTTCGTCGACGAGCAGCAACTCGTAGATCCCCGTGCGCCCACGATAACCCGAATGCCCGCAGGCATCGCACCCTGTGGCGCGCCACAAATGCGTCGAACGCGGCAATCCAAGCTGCTCGAGCACGCTCGCCTCGCCGGCGGTCGGTGCGACGCCTTCGCGGCACTCGGGGCAAAGGCAGCGTATCAGGCGCTGCGCGAGCACACCGAGCAGACTCGAGGCGAGCAGGTACGGTTCCACACCCATGTCGGCGAGCCGGGTCACCGCGCTTGCGGCATCGTTGGTGTGCAGCGTGGCGAGGACCAGGTGCCCGGTGAGGCTCGCCTGGACGGCGATCTGCGCAGTCTCGAGATCGCGGATCTCGCCGATCATGATGATGTCGGGATCCTGGCGGAGGATCGAACGGAGCGCGCGCGCAAAGTCGAGCTCGATCTTCGCATTGACCTGGGTCTGACCGACACCGTCCAGCGCGAACTCGATCGGATCCTCGACCGTCATGATGTTGAGGCGCCCGCGGTCGAGCCGTGACATCGCCGCATACAGGGTCGTCGTCTTGCCCGAGCCGGTCGGCCCGGTGACGAGCACGATGCCGTGCGGCTCACGGATCAGTCGGTCGATCGAGGCGAGCGTCATCTCGCTCATCCCGAGCACGGTCAGGTCGAGCCGCGCGGCGTCCTTGTCCAGAAGCCGGAGCACCACGCGCTCGCCCGGCCCGGTCGGCAACGTCGACACGCGCACGTCGACACTCTTGTCGCCGAGCTTGAGCGCCATGCGCCCATCCTGCGGCAGCCGCTTTTCGGCGATGTCGAGGCTCGCCATCACCTTGAGCCGCGACACGAGCGCAGCGTGCAGCGCGCGTGGCGGCTCGATGACGTCGTTGAGCACGCCGTCGACCCGAAACCGCACGACCGAGCGCGTCTCGTACGGCTCGAAGTGCAGGTCCGAGGCGCGCTCGCGCAATGCCTGCAGCAGCAGCGCGTTGATCATCCGGATCACCGGCGCATCGGAGGTCGGTCCGAGCAGATCCTCGGCCTTGGGAATGTCCTGCAGCAGCCGCGCGAGGTCGGTGTCCCGCGAGAAGTCTTCGGTGAATTGCGCGACCGGCGATGCCTGGTTGTAGGCCCTGGCAAGCTCGGCAGCGAAGCGCTCCGCGTTGACGGTCGTCGTCTTCAACGGTCGTTGCAGGACGCGCTTCAGCTCGGCGATGCCCTCGAGCGACGCATCGTTGCGCGCCAGCACGAGCACCGCGTCGCCATCATCGGAGAGCGCCAGCACGCCGTGCGTACGAGCGAAGGCGTAAGGGATCCGCTGCGCGGGCTTGAGCGCCGCGGGTGTGGTCGGAACGGGGCTCGGAGCCGGCATCGCCGAAGTGCTACTGCGCCTTAGACGGCGCTGCGCCTCCGGGCGGCGCACCGCTTCCGGACGGCGCCGCGCCAGTGCTGGTCGGGAGCGGCAGCGGCGGAAGCTCGGGCACGTTCGGGTCGGGCCAGAACGTGCGTTCCGCGGGCTTGAGCTTCTGCTGCTCGCCGATGAGGTAGTCGTACCGATCAGCGGTGAGCGACGTGGTCGCGGCGCCCGAACGAACCACGGTCGGCTTGAGGAAGACCATCAGGTTGGTCTTGGTTCGTTGCCGGTTGTCGTAGCGAAACAAGGCGCCGGCCACGGGAATGTCGCCGACCACCGGGATCTTGTTGGAGCCGTCGGTGAAACTGTCCTGGATCAGACCGCCGAGGACGACGATCTGACCATCGTCGACGATCACCGTGGATTCGAGCGAGCGTTTGTTGGTGATGACCCCCGCTGCGTTGGTCAGGTCTTCGACGCGCGAGACTTCCTCGTAGATCGCGAGCCGGATGCTGCCGCCTTCGGTGATCTGCGGCTTCACCGTCAGGATGAGACCCACATCCTTGCGCTCGATCGTCTGGAACGGGGTGACGGTCGTCGATGACCCGGTCTGGGCGTACTGCCCGGTGATGAACGGAACGTTTTGCGCGACGATGATCTTCGCCTGCTCGTTGTCGAGCGTGAGCAGGTTCGGCGTGGACAGGATGTTGGTCCGGTTGTCGCTCTCCAGCGCCCGCGCCAGCAAGGCGAGGTTGGTGATCACGCCGATGCCGGGAATCGTGATGCTACCCTTGATGATGCCGAGGCTCAGGCCCTGACCCAGCGTGCTCAGGTTCGCCTGCGCGTCGATGATGTTGGTGCCGGTGCCGCGCGTGCCGAAGTTCGTTCCGCCGCCGACCTGCGTCGACTTGTTGTTGAACTTGTCCGCATTGAGGAGGTTCCACTGGATGCCGAATTCGGTCGCCTTGTCGGCCGTGACCTCGACGATGAGCGCTTCGACGTAGACCTGTGCACGGCGGATGTCGAGCTTCTCGACGACGGCGCGAATGTTGTTGTAGACCGGCTCGGGCGCCATCACGATCAGCGCGTTATTCGCGGAGTCGGCCTGGATGGTGGCCCCACCGGCCGTGAACGCGACGCCCCCGCCGCTCGATCCCACGGAGGCCGTGATCTGCGGCGACGCTGCGGGTCCCGCCGTGGGCGTCGCAAGCGCGCTCACGTTCAGCGATGTCGTCGGAGTCAACGCTGGCGTAGTCTGGCCACCGGTTGTGTCGCTGCCGCCCGCGAGCAACGCGCGCAGGGTTTGCGCGACTCGTGCCGCTTCGGCATTCCTGAGGTAGATGATGAAGATGTTGCCCCCGGCGCGGCCGGCGGTGTCGAGTTGCTCGATCAGCGAGCGCACCCGGGCCAGGCGCGACGGGTTGTCGGCGCGAACCAGGAGGCGGATCGGGCGCAGCCCCGGGCGCGCCACCGGTATCGGCGAGTAACCGGTTGACGATCTGCATCAAATCGAGCGCCGAGGCATTGCGCAATGGCACGACGATCGGCTCGCCCGCAGTCGGCACGTCGAGCGAGGCGATGATCCGATCGATGCGCTTCAGGTTGTCCGCATAATCGGTGATCACCAGCGCATTGCCAGTGGGAACGGCGGCGATGCTGTTGTTGGGTGTGATCAGCGGCCGCAGGACATTCACCAGCTGGGCCGCCGACTCGTTCTTCAGCGCGTAGACCTCGGTGACCAGCCGGTCACCGCCCGCCGCGACCGGACCGGCAGACACCGGCGAGCCGTGCTGCTTGGCATCGGCTTCCGGCACGATCTTGGTGATGCCGTCGGTCTCGATTGCCGTGTAGCCCTGCAGGCGCAGTGCCGAGAGTAGCGTCGGATAGACGAGGCTCGCCGGAACCGGCCGCGCCGAGACGATATTGATCACGCCCTTGACGCGCGGATCGAGCACAAAATTGCGTCCCGTCATCTCCGCGACCGCCTTGATCACGGCCTCGATATCGGCGTTGACGAAGTTGAGCGTCACAGGCTCGTCCGCGGCGCGGGCTGGCGGGGCCAGGAAGGCGGCAACCAGCGCTGCAGCGGCAAAGAGGCGCGAGAAAGGGATGATCACTGGCCCGGGTCGTCATGCGGCGCGGCAATGATAGCATGGGGTTTTTGCGCCTTTTCCCAGCGGCGCACCGGGTGTCTGTCGACAAACCCGAATCCAGACGACGGTCACGCGCCATCCAGCGCTTCACACTATTGGAGCCGCGCGCTCCGCCTCGATGGTGGTCGCGATGCGCACGGAGTAGAGCTTAGCGAGATCACTGGTCCTTCAAGGTGAAGATCACCTCGACTTCCCCGATGAACTTTTCCCCTTCCGCCGGAAATTTCCATTGCATTACTGCGTTGATGACCTCGCGGTCGAATACGCGCGGCGGACTCGACTCGACGATCTTCACGTCCATGACGTTGCCCTTTTCGTCGATATTCAGGCGGGCGACGACCCTGCCACGCTCGACACCCTTGCGTATTGCCTCGCGCGGGTATTCCGGATCGACACGCGAAATCGGGACGATGTCTTTGCGCACGGCCGGTTTCGGCGGTGCCGGCGGCGCCGGTGGCGCCGGCGGTGCGATCACCGGCGGCTCGGGCGGAGGTGTAGGCGTGATCGCGGCGATTACAGGTT
>VBCL01000005.1:51560-52104 GCA_005888865.1 Betaproteobacteria bacterium
CGGCGGCGGCGGGGGCTTCGGGAGCTCGATCTTCTTGGGCGGCGGCGGCGGCGGTGGCGGGGGCTTGATTTCCTCGACGATCGTCGCGGTAAGCGGCTTTTTGATCACCTCGACCGCCTTGCGCGCAAGGCCGGTCACAAGCCCATAAATGACCAGCACGTGCACCAGGATCACGCATGCGATCCCGATCATGTGCCTGGTCGGATCTCTCTGTGCTCTCGCGAAATCCATTTGCGTTATGACTCCAGTTGCCTAACGGCGTTCGCTCGCGCCGGCGGCCTCCTTGGACCGCTTCCGCCGATAGCCCTCATTGCGTTTCGGCCGCTGCGGCCACTCGCGGACGCTCGACCCCCGCTCGCTACTCCTCGATGAATTGCTCGCTGCCTACGATGCCGATCTTGGTCAGCCCCAACCGCTGCGCCGAGGCCATCACGCCCGCGGCGATCGCGTACCTCGATCCCTTGTCGGGACGCAGGTGCACTTCGGGCTGGGGCTGCTGCGCGGCAGCGCTCGTGATCTTTTCCTCGAGCGTCGGCCGATCGGA
>VBCL01000005.1:52122-54046 GCA_005888865.1 Betaproteobacteria bacterium
TTCCAGTACACGGTATCACTCGAGTCGATGTCGATCTTCACCACCTCGGGCAACACTTTGGGTGGCGGCGGGTTGCCGGTCGGCATGTTGAGGTTGACCGAATGCAGCTGGATCGGCAGCGTAATGATCAGCATGACCAGGAGCACCAGCATCACGTCGATCAACGGGGTGGTGTTGATGTCGATCATGACGTCCGGATCGCGCGAGCCGATGCCCGAGCCCGAACCCACGTTCATTGCCATAGCGCACTCCTCGCGACGCGTACGATCGAACCCATCTTCAGCCTCCGCGCAGCGGTGGCTCGGTAATGAAGCCCACCTTGGCAATGCCCGCCCGCTGGCAGGCGTAGATGATGCGACCCACACCTTCATAGCGCGAGCGACCGTCGCCGCGGATCTGCACTTCGGGCTGCGGCGTGAGTACCGAGACCTTCTTCAACCGGTCGATCAGCGCGCTGGTCGTCGGAATGCGCAGATCGTTCCAGTAGATACGCCCGCCGGTGTCGACCGAGAGCGTGATGTTCTCGGGCTTGGTCTCGCGGACTTCGTTGGTTTCCTTCGGCAACTGCACCGGGATCGACGTCGTGACCACGGGAATCGTAATCAGGAAGATGATCAGCAGCACCAGCATCACGTCGACGAGCGGCGTGGTGTTGATAGTGGAGACGACTTCGTCTTCCTCGCCGTCGGTCGAGCCGACGTTCATGGCCATGATCTAGCCTCTGACGGTGGCTTGGGCGTGCGCTCCGGTGGCCTGCGCCTGCGCTGTTGCCTTCGGCGCACTCAGCAGCACCGCGTGCAGGTCGGCACCGAAGCTTCGGACCCGCTCCATCGCCGCCTTGTTCCGGCGCACCAGCCAGTTGTAGCCCAGAACCGCCGGCACCGCCACGGCCAGGCCGATCGCGGTCATGATCAGCGCTTCGCCGACAGGACCGGCGACCTTGTCGATCGACGCCTGGCCCGCGATGCCGATCGCCGTCAGCGCATGGTAGATGCCCCACACCGTGCCGAACAGACCCACGAACGGTGCGGTCGAGCCGACCGTCGCGAGGAACGCGAGGCCGTCCTGAGTGCGGCTCTGGACGTTGTCGATCGCGCGCTGGATCGACATCGTGATCCAGGTGTTCACGTCGACATTGCCCTGCAGTCCACCGTGCTTGGTCGAGGCTTCGAGACCCGATTCAGCGATGAAGCGGTAGGGGCTGTTGACCTTCAGGGTTTCGGTCCCCTGACGAACTGAAGGCGCGCTCCAGAATTTCTTGTCCGCCGCGCGCGCCTGCCGGCCCATCTTGTACTGCTCGTAGACCTTGGTGACGATGATGTACCAGCTTCCCATCGACATGATGACCAGGATCGCGATCGTCGCCTTCGACACGATGTCGCCGCCCGCCCACAACGCTTGCAGGCCGTACGGATTCTCGACGATTTCGGTCGTGCGTGCGCCACCGGACACTGCAGCTGGCGTCGGCGGCGGCGCCGGGCTCAGCGGCGCCGAGTCCTGGCTCGC
This sequence comes from Betaproteobacteria bacterium, assembly GCA_005888865.1. Lineage (GTDB taxonomy): Bacteria > Pseudomonadota > Gammaproteobacteria > Burkholderiales > Casimicrobiaceae > PALSA-1003. Next base: position 53,629 of record VBCL01000005.1, read on the forward strand.
AGCGGGCGCCGCCGGCGAAGGCGACTGCGCTTGCGCCAGCGCCGCAACCGGGACGAGTACGGCGGGCATGGCGATGAGCAGCACCATGGCCCACGCCGCCAAACGGGTCATCTTGATCATTATTGTCTCCAAACGGATGGTTGTTCGGTCAGAGAACTGCTCCGGACCGCCAATGGCAAATCGTCATCCCGCATGCGGCTCTACGGGCCGCTCCATGCGTGTCCGGGAGCCTCGAAAACAGAGAGGGCAAGTCCCGCTCCGCCAACGTGGACACCGCGAACCGCGCCAGCACTGCATGTTCAGCCCCGCGCAGTTTGGGCCAACTGAGGCCCAAACACATTGGCCCCGCCGAGGGGCAGGGCCAAGCTCTCATGCGAAAGTCGCAGGATTTTACACAAAACCGCCGAAAAGTGCACCC
>VBCL01000335.1 GCA_005888865.1 Betaproteobacteria bacterium
AACCAGGTCTTTGACGTTGGCTCAACCAGCGGTACTGGCGCGAATGGCGTCATGGCGACCGCGAACGCCGCCAACGCCGCGGCCAGCCTGCGGTTCTACTACGACTCGAACGACATCTTCCGCATCAACGGCGTCCAGACGACGCTCGCGCAATTCAAGGGCGAGATCGACGCCGACTCGGCCGGGGTCGACGGTGACGCCGTCAACATCAACTACAACCCCGATCCGGCGGGAATCAGCGAGTTCAACATCACGTGCAACCACGGGGCTGACGCTCCCGACGCCGGTGACGGTGGCTCGAACCCGGTTGCGACTGTCGGCGACTTCGATGCTGGTGGTACGTCTGACGACGTGCAGATCCAGTTCAACACGCCCGACTTCGGCACCGTGAACAGCTACCAGATCCAGCGCGCAAACGCCGTTCCTCTTGTTGGCCTAGCCGGAAGCTGCAGCGCTGCGAATGTTCCGTCGGCCAACTACACGACCATCGGCACGGTCTCGCCCGCAGGCACGCAAGGAAGCTTCACTGACTTTGACCGTACAGCTGGCAACACCTACTGCTACCGCGTGCGCGTGCAAGACCCGGTGACCGCGGCGGAAAACTTCTCGATCGTGATCACACAGCCGATCGGTGGCGGCGGCGGTGACACCGGTAAGCCGTTCTCGAACAACACCGTGACCACGGCCTCATCGGCAGGCCTGGCGAACACGCTCGACACTGGCGACAAGATCGCCATCTACTTCAACGAAGCCATGAGCGTCGCGCCAAACGCAGTCATCCGCGTTACTGACAGCGACTGCGCTACAGCGGGCAATACCACGACCAATTCAGGGCCTCCGACATGCTCGGGTGGCACCACAAACACGGTCGCGGACATTGTTTGCGGCACTAACGCGACGTGCTCAACACAGTGACGAACGGGCTGATGATCACGATGACATCGTCGCCGACCAGTGTGGCGGCTGGCTCCGTTGCTGGGGCCCAGTTCCCACTTGTCGTGACTGACAGCTCGGGCGTTGCAGATCCGGCGGGTATGACCTGGGATCTCGCGTGCGAGACCCAGTCCAACCCCGCTGCGGGAGCCTGCGATCCGTCAGCTGTCTCACCGCGTGGCCCACTCGCGCCCAAGCGCATCATCCCGTAGCGATAGCGACGAGCGACGCGCGATACATCTGAGACCGGGGCCCGAAAGGGCCCCGGTTCTCGTTTTAGTTAGAGTCCTCGGCGGGTGACGGCGACCTGGGATCGCTCGTGGATCCGGCTCGCGATCGTCGCAGCCGTAACCGTGAAGGTCGTCGGTCTCGTTCTCGTCGTCGATTGGACAGGGCGCGCGACGAACCCCTTCGACCTTGCGAAGTCCCTTTACAGCCGAACGCTCGAATGGATCCTCATCGCGCTCCTGATCGTGGCACTCATCGTCTGGGGCAAGGCGATCTTGCCGCGTACTCGGCTCCACCTGTTGATCGCTGCGATCGTTGTGGCGAATGCACTCGCCTTGCTCTTCTCTGCCCAGCCGTATCTCGCATTCTTTGGGACTCAGGGCCGATATCTTGGTTTCGTTTTCGTGATCGACATGGCGGTTCTGTACCTGACGGTCGCCATCGCATTCCGCTCACGACAAGATTGGCTGATCCTTTTCGGCGGACTCGCCGCGTCCGTTTGCGTTTCGCTCGCATATGCGTGGCTTCAGCATGCCGGACTCGATCCGCTGCCTTGGTCCATGACAAGTCGCGAACGGCCTTTCTCGACAATAGGGAACCCAAACACGTACGGGCATTTGCTAAGCGTCGCACTGCCCGCGAGCGCAGCGTTGGCGGTGATTTATCGCGGCAGCCACAGATGGGTGATCCGTATCTTCGCTACGGCCCTCGCGGTTGTGATCGTCCTCGTGGACGGCGTCGTCGCAACGCGCGGAACACTGCTAGGTCTTGCCGCAGCTGGGGCAGTAGTCCCGATCGTCTATCTCAAGGTGCGCGGGGTCAGTCGAGCGAACGCCTTCCGAGCCGGGATCGCAGGGGCGGCCGCATTCATGTTCGTCATCTTCGCGATCGCTCCCTCCCCACTCTCAACGCGGATTGGGACCGTTCTCAGCATTGCCGCAAACCAGGACCGGATTCAGGTGTGGGTTGCGGCTGCAAGCGCGTTTCTCGCTCGCCCCTTCCTTGGCTTCGGCCCAGACAGCCTCCTAGTCGCCTGGCCGACGTTCCGCCCACTTGCTTCCGCGGCGGTTCAGGGTCCTGGCACCTTGGCGGACTCGGCGCACGACTGGATCTTGCAGACGGCGGCGACGACGGGAATTATCGGCCTCGCGGCTTCCGTCGCGGCCTTGATCGCGTTTTCTTTCACGATCGTGCGGCGCGGGTTCGCGCGCGATGTCGTGGTCGCCGGCACCGTGGTCGCCGCGATGGCCGGTTACTGGGCGCACGCCCTGGTCTCGGTCGGCACGATTGGCGTCGATTGGGTCCCTTGGGTCGCGTACGGCGCCGGGGCAACCTTCTTCAGCGACTCGATCCCGACCGCCCGTCGGCGCATCCCCGCGATCGTTGTGCTACTCGCCGTTTTCATCGCCTTGGGCGCCGGAGCCCTGGGTACTCGTACGCTGGAGGCGAATCGGGACTCGTGGCGAGCCCGCGAGGCAATTGACATCAACCAGGCTCAGCAGGCGATCGGGCTTGCTCGCGAGGCCGTCACCCTCGACTCCGGCCGTGCGGATTACTGGAACGAGCTGGGTCGGGCGTACTTCGCGGCATCGCGATGGGCCGATGCCGCTGATGCGTTCGAGAGCGCCAGCAGCCGGGCGCCCTGGATCGCTACGTACGAATCCAACCGTGCGCGCGCGCTCGCCCAGATCGCGCGAGCCGCGAACGCATCGTTTGTCGGAGCGGATGCCGCGATCGCCGCCGCGCGGAGAGGAACGCAGATCGATCCCAAGGATCCACTTCCGTACATTGCGCTCGCGCAGGTGGCGAGCGGGCTCGACCGCGCGGACATCGCGCTTGCTGCGGCAGTCGATGCGTTTGTCCTCTATCAGGATCCGACGTATGAGACCTCGGTCGTATCTAGCTCGAGCCGGGTCTTGGATCTCGCGGCCGCAAGGGAGCAATTAGAGCGCGCGATCTCCGCAAGGGACAGCGCAAAACTGCGCGTCGCGCTCGGCAATATCGCCTTGCGCCAGGGCGACCGCGACACCGCGCGCGCGAGCGCACAGCGGGCGCTCGCGCTCGAGCCGAATAATCCTGATGCGCTTGCGCTCATGCGCGCCGCCGGAGGCTGACCTCCGTTACGCTAGAAAGACCCATGGTCCGTTTCATCGCCGTTGCGTTCGTCGTGCTCTTTTTAGTGGCGTGCGCGAAAGGCACACCGGAGAATCCGATATTTCCTGCCGGGGCCAGCGTTACCCCGCTCCAGCAACCTGCTTACGTCGGTATCGGTCGCTACTACAAGCTCGCCGAAACAACGGCCGCCCAGAGTTTTGGGGGCGTCTCTTTCGTGAGCTTCATTGAGGTCCAGCAGAATCCCGACGCCACGGTCATCCAAGGCGACGCCAGCGGTTTTCTGTACGCGCTTAAGGGCCCCCATAACGTGTACTGGGACGACGGCGAGCACAAGCAGGCTTGGGCGGAGGGTGGCGCGGGGTGGGTTAACCCCGGGGTTTCGCATGTCAACCTCACGCAGTCGATGACAACGTGGTACCTGGTGACGTTCCGACCCGTCGCGCAACGGGCCTCCACGCCGCTCTTGTCGGGCGGTCGCACCCTCTACGCATCCCCTGACCTACCTGCGGCTCCTCCGGGAAAGCAGCTCGTCCACCAGCTCGGCATCATTGCGATGGATCCCGGCGGACGGACTTCAGCGCATTCGCACAGCGGAGCTGAGGTCTTCTACGTGATGCAGGGGACCGTCGAGCTCGCAGTGAATAACGGGACGCGCACGAAGCTCACAGCGGGTCAGGGAGCGGCGATCCGCCCCGGGCTTGTGATGCAGCTCAATGTCGTTGGTGGCGATGCGGTGCAGATCCTGACCTACTTCGCCACGCCCGAGGGAGAGCCCTGGCAGACGAATCTCCAGACCCTCCCCTAATGCGCCATAAGTATTTTCTTGCGATCCCCTTTGTGTTGCTGTTCGTCGTCACAGTCGTCGGCGGATGGCTGAACACAGTTGATGCGCGAGGCCGCGTCATCGATGACTCCACTGGGCTACCGGTCGCGGGCGTGAGCATTTCGTACGGAGCGAACAGAGGAACGGTCAGCGGTGACGATGGGAGCTACGTGCTTGCGAACTTGCCGCGAGGTGCCC
>VBCL01000336.1:0-405 GCA_005888865.1 Betaproteobacteria bacterium
TAGGGATTTGGGGTTTGAAGCTGGCAAACATTACCTCCTGGAACTTCGCGATCTGAAGGGTGATCGGAAGGCGGCCGAAGAAGCAGCAAGGGGCCTGGAGCGAGAGAAGATCGACCTCATCTACGCGGTAAACACGTCCGTCAATATAGTGGTGAAGGGAGCGACAACGGAGGTCCCGATCGTGTTCGCTGTCGGGGCTGACCCGGTTGTCGCTGGACTTATTGAGAGCTTCGCGAAACCTGGGGGGCGCCTTACGGGCGTCCACTTTCTGTCGGTTGATCTCACAGCGAAGCGTCTGGAGATTCTAAAGGAGATGCTCCCCAAACTGGGCAAGGTTGTGACGTTCTACGATTCCGGCAACGAAGTCGCTAGGTCGGCGGCTAAGGCGGGACGGGATGCAGCGCG
>VBCL01000336.1:495-6235 GCA_005888865.1 Betaproteobacteria bacterium
GACGCTTACTACTACACGAGCGACGCGATGGTGACGAGCCAGGCTCAGTTCATCAATGACACCGCGCGGGCAAAGAAGTTACCGACGATGGGCTACGAGCAGAGCCTCGTTGCGCAAGGAGCCTTGGTTAGCTATGGCGTGAGTTACTACGAAATTGGTCGCCTGTCGGCCAAATACGTGCAGCGAGTTCTCACTGGCACCAGCCCTCAGAACCTGCCGGTCGAATCGGTCAGTAGGTTTGTAATGGCCGTAAACCTTAAAACGGCGCGCGAACTTGGCCTTACGATCCCGCAGGCGGTGCTAATGCGCGCGGACGAGGTGATTCAGTAGCCGAACGTCTCGAGTTGATCGCGGTTGAATGTCCGGTTCCTGTCCCGCACAACGGCTGGAGTGGGTCGATCTGGGACTGTCGACGAATCCGGCGCCTCGCAGCCCAGGAGCAGCCGCTCGTTGGCAGCGCTCAATTCCCGCCGTAGGCGTACGATGACCGGACTTCCTCTCATCGACGAGGTGATTCAGTGATCACGCGCCGCAGTGTTTTACTGGCAGGTGGTCTCGGCTTGCTTGTCGCGGACTGGCTCGGAAACGCACAGCCTGCCCCGACGATCCGTCGCGTCGGGATGCTGCTGCTCCCATCAGAAACCGCCTACGCCTATCTGCGCATGGCGTTCGCGCAGGGGATGCACGATCTCGGTTGGCTGGAGGGGAAGAACATCGAGTATCAAGTCGCCTACGCCAATGGCGACGTGGATCGGCTGGATGCTATGGCCAGCGCACTGATAGCGCAGAAGGCGGAGGTGATCGTGGTCTCCTCGCCGGTAGTCACGCGCGCGGGACAGCGGGCCACGAAGACGATACCGATCGTGATGGCGACTGGATCGAATGCAGTGGGCAACGGGTTTGTCATAAGCCTAGCTAGGCCGGGGGGGAATATCACCGGCATCACCACACAAAACGAAGAGGTACTCGGCAAGTTGATTGGGATCCTGCACGAGGTCACGCCGGGGGCCCGGCGCATCGCAATCATGTTGAACGAAAGTTCTCCGTCACACGCTGCGTACTGGGCCGCGGCACACGTTGACAAGATCTTGAAGGGTGCCAAGCCCGCCGATCTGCCTGTGGAACAGCCAACGAAGTTTGAACTCGTGATCAATCTAATAACGGCGAAGGCGCTCGGCATCACGATTCCGCAGTCGCTGCTGCTGCGTGCGGATGAGGTGATTCAGTGATTGTTCTCTACGTCTCGATCGCCGTGCCGAAAGCGCGCGGGCTTCCGTTTGCTTGGATACCCCCAGCGTCGGGCGCTGACCGTCCGGTATCGGGAGCCGCGACCGTCCGGAGTGGGTCCGATCCCAGCCGATGGCGACTGTCACAGTGCGGCCAAACGCGAACACTGATACGCTCCCACTCTGCTGCCCGAGTGCTAGAACGATGAAAGATGTTAGATGGAGTATCGCTGTCGCTTTACATCTTGAATACGGAGGTCCGTCATGACCCGTCTCGCCATCAATGGAACAGTGCATGAAGTAAACATCGATCCGGACACGCCTCTTTTGTGGGCCATTCGCGAGTGGGTGGGCCTTACCGGGACCAAATATGGTTGCGGTATCGCCCAGTGCGGCGCGTGCACCGTGCATGTCGATGGCGTTGCCGTACGCTCCTGTGCATTTCCGGTGCGTACGGCGGAAGGCAAACAGATCACGACGATCGAAGGTCTCGCCACTAATGGCGCCCTGCACGCGGTGCAGCAAGCGTGGATCGAGCATGATGTACCGCAGTGCGGCTATTGCCAAAGCGGGATGATCATGGCCGTTGCTGCGCTGCTTAAGATCAAACGGAAGCCGACCGACGCTGACATCGACGAGGCGATCACCAACATCTGTCGTTGCGGGACTTATCAACAGGTGCGCGCGGCGATCCACACTGCCGCCAAGGCATGAGGGAGGCGATCATGAGCAACGTTCCCCAGATGACTCGCCGCTCCTTTCTTGTCGCCGCCGCTGCCGCAGGCGGTGGGCTCGCGCTCGGCCTGAAGCTCCCATTCGGCGGACCCGATGTCGTGCGCGCTGCGGATGACTTGCCCGAAGTCAACGCGTGGGTCGTGATCCGCCCGGATGACTCGGTCGTGATCCGCATCGCGCGCACTGAAATGGGCCAAGGTACGATGACTGGTCTCGCCCAGCTCGTCGCCGAGGAACTCGATTGCGACTGGTCGAAGGTCTCCACGGAATACCCCACGCCGGGCCAAAACCTGGCACGCAATCGTGTATGGGGCAATTTCAGCACTGCCGGCAGCCGCGGCATCCGCGAATCCAATGAATACGTGCGAAGGGGTGGCGCGATCGCGCGCCTGATGCTGATCCAGGCAGCGGCGAACGAGTGGAAGGTTGCCGCCTCCGAATGCAGCGCGAGCAATAGTATGATCACGCACAAACCCTCGGGCCGCACCACGACCTTCGGCAAGGTGGCCGAAGCAGCGGCCCGGATCGAGCCGCCGAAGGACGTGACGCTGAAGGATCCCAAGGCCTGGAAGATTGCCGGAAAACCGGTGAAGCGCCTCGACACCGCGCCCAAGGTCAACGGTGCACAGGTCTACGGCATCGATGTGAAGCTTCCCGGCATGCTGTGCGCTGCGATCAGCGGTTGCCCGGTGTTCGGCGGCACCGTGAAGAGCTTCGACGCGGCCCAGATCATGAGCATGAAAGGTGTGCGAAAGGTGGTGCAGGCAGGCGACTCGGCGGTTGCGGTGGTCGCCGATCACTGGTGGGAAGCAAAAGTCGCCCTCGATGCGCTGCCGATCACCTGGGAGGAGGGCAGCAATGCCACGGTTACGAGCGCGTCGATCGCCGAATTCCTGAAGACCGGCCTCGATGCCGAGCAGGCGTTTGTCGGCAACGAGAGCGGCGATGCAAAACAGGCGATTGCCCGTGCCGCCAAAAAGGTCGAGGCGGTCTACAACTTTCCTTACCAGCACCACGCCACGATGGAGCCGATGAACGCGACTGCGCTCTACACCGCCGACCGATGCGAAGTGTGGGCGCCGACGCAAAACGGCGAGGCGGCGCTAGCCGTCACCTCCGAAGTATCAGGCTTGCCGCTCGCGCAGTGCGATGTTCACAAGATGCCGCCGGGCGGCGGCTTTGGCCGGCGCACGACGCACGACTACGTGCAACAGGTGGTCGCGATTGCCAAGCAGATGCCGGGCACGCCGGTGAAGCTCATCTGGTCGCGCGAAGAGGACATGACGCACGGCCGCTACCACCCCATTACCCAAGCGAAGATGGTCGGCGCTTTTGACAGCAACAAGAATCTCACGGCGCTGCACATGCGGATTTCGGGCCAGTCGATTCTTGCCTATGTGGCTCCGCAGAACCTGCAAAACGGCAAAGACCCAGTTGTGTTCCAAGGCCTTAATGCGGGCGGTGCGGAGAGCGCGTTCGGCTATACGATTCCGAACCTGCTCATCGACCACGCGATGCGCAACCCGCACATCCCGCCGCACTTCTGGCGCGGAGTGAATAACAATCAGAATGCGATTTACCTAGAATGCTTCATGGACGAGCTTGCGCACGCGGCTGGCCAGGATCCGCTTGAGTTTCGCCGCAAGCTTATGGTGAATCATTCCAAACACCTCGCTGTCCTCAATGCCGTTGCCGATCGCGTTGGCTGGAGCAAGCCTGCGCCGCGCGGCATCTATCGCGGCCTTGCGCAACACATGGGTTACGGCAGCTACGTGGCGGCCTGTGCCGAGATCTTCGGTCAGCGACGAAGGGGCCTTGAAGATCCACCGCATCGTCGCCGCGACCGATCCCGGCTACGCCGTAAATCCGGCACAGATCGAGCGCCAGGTTGCAGGCTCATTCGTATTTGGACTCTCTGCCCTTCTCTACGGCGAATGCACCGTCAAGGCTGGCCGCATCGAGCAGAAGAACTTCGACACCTATAACGTCATGCGCATGGCGGCGATGCCGAAGGTCGAGACGATCGTCATGCCATCGGGCGGCTTCTGGGGCGGTGTTGGCGAGCCTACAATCTTCGTGGCTGCGCCCGCGGTCCTCAATGCGATTTACGCCGCGACGGGGAAACGCATCCGCTCGATACCGCTCAAGGACCAGGATTTGAAAAAGGTTTAAACGAATCGGAGCGGTGAGCTTGGGCAGCGTCCCTCACGCGCGTGATTAGCATTGAGCCCCCGCACTCCGAACTCAGTGCTTTGAACTTCGATCGACGCTAGACCGGCGCGGCCTGGTGGTCCGAGCGACGCTTGATCGCAGGGGCGGCGATTTCCCTTTCTTCTTGCGAAAGCGCGGTTAATAGTTCTTCGACTTGGTTAGGATCGCTCTGCTCGACGTAGCGTACCAAGTCGCGCACTTGGCTCGAGGTAGCGCGCGCGGCGTCCTCCAACGATACTGGGATCTCGGGCGAACGGGCGTGCCGCACATATTTGGCGAACACACCGCCACTGACTACCTTCAGCGCGAGCGGTCCGACCGATGCGAGCAGGCGGGCCAAGAGACGTGCGCGCAGCGCAACATCGAATTTTCCAAAGGTGCTCACCACCATCTTGGAGAGCGAGAGCTTTTCCCTTGTGGCGACAGCATCTTCAGGGGTCTGCGCTAACGCTTCGCCGCATGCTTGGAAACGCGCTTTCGATTGCTCAGAAACCTTCATTGAGAAGTTCCTTGAAACGGAAGGATCCTAACTGTTGAATGTTACCGCGCAAAGTCGCCGTCCCACTTTGACTGTATGGCGGAAAATTCGGAGACGGAAATAACGAATCCTCATATCCTAATGTTCGACACCGCTTCGCTGCACCGCACAAGACGCTGTAGCGTCAGCGAATCGGAAGGTCGGCATCGCCCTGCGCGATTCCGCAAGCGGTGCTGCTGCGCGCCGACGAGATGATTTAGTAATCGGCCGCGCTGGCAATGCGCATGGCCGCCTTCACTAAGACGTCATGCGAAGGCTTCGCACTTTGACCCGGGTGCTTCGAACTTCGGAGCAAGCTAAGGTTCGTCTCGAGGTTGCATGGCTCCCGATTTCAGGATGTGAAGCCCCGGCTTCGCGTCGAGCATGGCCGCTAAAAGCGCGGACGCAACTGCGCGCGCCGGAATCGGCCGCACCGCCTTGGGCACGATCAAACCGAGCGGTCCGAGAAGCCGCGCGGCCCATATTTCGCCACTGCGTCCCGGTTGTCCCAAGGCGGTGCGGTCACCCAGCAGCATTGATGGCTGCGCGATCACAACCGTTACGTAGCCAAGCCGCAAGATGGCGATCTGCATCTCTCCCTTCACGCGGTTGTAAAACACGCGCGACTTTGTATCAGCGCCCAACGCGGACACGACGGCCAACCGCGTCGCACCCGCGGCTCTTGCAGCTCGTGCGGTATTCACCACGAAGTCAAAGTCCACCCGTCGAAAGGCCGCTTCCGAGCCGGCGACCTTGATAGTGGTACCGAGCGCGATGAACACGTCCTCTACCGTCGGGAACGCTTCGGGCAGGTGTGCGAAGTCGACCTGGTGAACCTTCAGCTTTGCACTGGCCTTGATGTCCAGCGGCGTGCGGCGCAGCAGAACATGCACGCTGAGGTAATGGTTGCTGGCGAGCAGCATGGGCAAGAGCGCGCGACCGACGAGGCCGGTAGCGCCGGCCAGGAGCGCATTTCGCGAAGTTGCAAGCGCGTCGGCCATCCGACTACTTTACGCGCGGGCTAGGTGTGGGGGAATGGGCGCGGCTAGTC
>VBCL01000337.1:0-359 GCA_005888865.1 Betaproteobacteria bacterium
GGTGGCCGAACATCTCCCCGCCGAGGCGGCAGATTGCCTGGTTGATTCAATTACGGCCCACGGGTCGACTGTCTGCTTCTCAGCCGCGATTCCGGGACAGGGCGGTTACGAGCACATTAATGAGCAGTACCAAGACTATTGGATCGGGAAGTTCATGACCCGCGCGTTCAAGGCGTTTGATGCAGTACGTCCGAAGCTCTGGAATGACCCATCGATTGAGTATTACTACGCGCAGAACACCCTGATATTTTCCACGTGCGACCTGCCATTCCCAACTGAATTCATACCATCACCTGTTCATCCCGCTCTGTACTCGCAGCGAAAGGACCCCATGAATTACTCACTAAGCCAGATACTTG
>VBCL01000337.1:417-872 GCA_005888865.1 Betaproteobacteria bacterium
GGAATAGAATTTGTGAGGGACCAGAGGATTGACATTTGAAGGGAACAGGACGAAGGCTGTTATCCTCATCCCCACGTATAACAGCGCCGGTACGGTTCGGGAGACGCTCGGGTCTGTGCTCGCACAGGGCGCGCACCTTGAGCGGCTTGCGGCTGTATGGGTGGCGGACGACTGCTCGGAGGACGAGACTCGTTCGATCGTCAATGCCACGTGGGATTCATCGGTTCCGTTACAGATATTGTCAGCAGAGCAGAATCTCGGCGAGCGTGGGAACGTCAACCGAGCTGCGCGGACGATCCGTGCCGCAGCAGACTGGATGTTGATCCTTCACGCCGACGATGTCGCGAGAGCGGATTGGCTTGCGCTGATGCTCGAGCGTATCGACGCGTGCGATACGCACGTGGCCAGCATCTGTTCGAGCTGGGACAATTGGATGCCGGATGGTTCCGTCAGAA
>VBCL01000337.1:996-4744 GCA_005888865.1 Betaproteobacteria bacterium
GATGATGTCGGCGGATTCGACCCTCGGATGCCGCAGATCGGAGACTGGGAATGGCTGTTGCGATGCCTGGCCCGTGTGTGGTGGATCGAATACGTGCCTCGGACACTGATCAAATACCGACAGCACACCGCGAGCGTGTCCGCCACTTCGTCTCGATTCGACCGTGACGTCCGGGAGTCGCTCCAGATCCTTAGGCGGTACGCTTCCCTGCTGAGCTCGACGGCGCTGCTGGAGCTGCATGGTCGACGTATGAGCAACTGCATTCGCCGAATCATGCGAGCGGTGTTGCGGCGCGACGTGCGCCGACTCGTCCTGGCATCCCAGACGCTGTGGCTTGTCGGCGTCAACCTCCTGAAGGTGTTCAAAGAGAAGCGTAAGGCTATCGGCGGTTGAGCGCTGGCGAGTGGTAGCGGGATGCGTCTCTCACTCAAGCCGCAACCCCAGTGTTGGCTCTTTCCTCCTGACGGTGCGGCGCCTGCGACGGCCGCCGCCGGGGGCGTCGTCGTGGCGACCGCATTTATTGTGACGTCGTCCTCGATCGTGGTTCGGAAGTCAGGGACAGGTTCTCTCCGATGGTTTCTAGGGTGAGCTGATCATAGGAAGTCCGTCAACTGCCTCCGCGTCTCGGAGGGTGGAGCCCGTACGGCGGCAGATGGAACGAGGAGCAAGTCTAGGCGGTCTTTGTGAGGCTACGCAGAATCCGTGACCTCACGGCTTCTTCGTGATCGCCTGCGCGTCATTTGCGACGCGCCACGCGGGGGCCTTCTACAGCGATCCAGGTACTCGCGCGCGATACCAGCAGATGGCTGACGCGGAGAGCAGCTTACAGCCCATTACGGAAGCAGCACTCCGGCGCGCTGTCATGGCGCGAAGACCGAACGGCGTACTGGAATTCGGCTGCGGGTCGGGCCGCGTATAACGGCCCGATCGAGAGAATGTGCCAGTTCGGTTTCCGCGCGAATCGAGGCACAAGCACATGAGACGGCTCGGACTTCTCTCGCTATTGATTGTCCTGCTGTGCGGCGCTGGAACGCGGCCGCGCCCGGTGCCGGAGTCTGGAGGTGACACTTTTTCGATCAAGGAAGTCTTCGGCGTGTCACATCCCAACCAGGTCATCGATTTTGATTTGACGCAGCCGATCGACCCGACGGAGACATCCCTCGTGGACGACCGCGGCGTCGACGTCTCGTACCAGGTGCTCGGCGGAGGTCGAAAGGTCGCGGTTCAAACGGACCTGCCGGCAGGAGCGGAAAGAATGTGGACCCTGGTGCGCGGGCGCAGGCCCCAGGGGCAGTCCGCCGACGCGGTTCATGTACGGCGGGCCGACCGATATTACGAGATCACGAACGCGCTGGTCGGCGTGCGAATCGTGCGGCCAGGAGGCGCGTGGGGAGGCACGCCCGCTCCGATCCAGGGCCTCCGCATGCGCGACGGGACGTGGACGGCGAGGGGCCCCAACATCCTAGATGTCAGGGCCGATCGCGCGCGCGGCCCGACTGTGCGGTTCCTCGAGGAGGGGCCGCTCAAAGTCGTCGTCGAGGTGTCGTATCGGTTCGATCGGCCCGCATACGTCTACGGCCAGCAAAAGGTCGCTCCGGCCGGGCCCGGGTTCTACACGTCGACCGTCACCGTCGAGGCAGGCCAGCCGTCGATTCTGTTCGAGGAAAATACGGACATGGACCTGTCGTATTCGCTCGACGTCTACGAAGCCGTCCACCCCACCCACGCCCGCTACCGCGGCCATCACGCGCGCGCCAGAGAGTACGGTTACGAGCCCGATGGTCGGATCTATCGCGAATCGCACACGCGCCCCGGCCTGGATGCGCAGGTGGATCTCCGTTACGACCGCCCCATGGGCGCCCAGTACGTCTCCAACGACGAGGGGTGGCGTTGGATGGCCGTGTGGGATCCATGGGCGTTCGACACGGGCTGGTATTGGCAGATGTTCGACGCCGGCGCGCCGGCCAGCGCGAATCTGCTCGGTATCTTCGCGGGGCGCGCGTCCCGGGCGGTAGGCGCTGCCTTCAGCGGCGCCGGCATCTACACGCGGCCAGGCAAAGATGGAAGAGACCGTCAGGCGGGCGTGACGATCCAGAGCTACCGGCGTAGCGCAGACGCGCGGGTATTCCCCCGCACGCGGTTTCAGTGGGGGATGTTCCTCGGTACGAAGGCTGATCTTGCTCCTGCGGATCAGGTGCAAAACGTGAATCGCCAGATGAACCTGCATGCAGGCATCAGCCTCGCCAAGGTGCATCGCTATCAGCTGCAGTTCCCCGATCCTCTGCGCGGGTACGGTGGCCTGTACATGGACCGGCAGGCGGTAGGGCGCATGAGCGCTCGTCTCCGCGCGGATCATAGCTACTATCGTCAGCTTTACGATGGCGAGCCAACGAGCCGTCCGCTCCTCGACATGTGGGCTGATGTCTCTGGCGAGAAGACGCACCACGCCGCGCAGACGATCACCGGCCTCGCGCACGATCTGCTCGCTACCCACGTAAACGGTGAGGGCATCTACTCCATGCGCTTCCACTACTGGCACGGCGGCTTGGAGATGATGCGGAAAGGCCTGTGGATCGACCAGGTCCTCGGATCGGGGGCCCTCACACCCGACGAGCAGGCACGGGTCAAAGCGGCGGCAGTGCTCTTCGCCAACGTGCTGTGGGATGACGACGTCGTGCCGCTCTTCGAAGGCCACGGGCTGAACCTCGGCACGGCCAACATGCCGGTGCAGCAACAGGCCTATCGAGATTTCTATGCGCTGTTGCTGGCCGAGCATCCGACCATGCGCGACCGGGCCGCGCAGGTCGCGACGCGCGTGCGGAACACCGCGGGGACGATCGTCAACGAGCACGGCGCCGAGATGGGTGGGACACATTACATCGCTGCCTCGTTCGTGCCGACGTTGAACACGCTGCTCCAGGTCAAGCAGAGGGGCGGAGCCGATCCGTTCCCGACGGAGCCGCGGCTGGCGAAGTTCGCCGAGTTCTACCTCAACCTCTTGACGCCGCCGGAACCGCGCGTCGGCGGCAAGCGAGCGCTGATCTCGCTCGGCGATAGCTCGACGGAGCCGTCGGAGATGTTCGGGACGCTGGGCACGGGCTTTCGTGACGCGGACCCGCAGCTGAGCGCGCGGTTGATGGGCGCCTGGCAGGCCGCCGGGAACCCGCAGTCGGGCTTCTTCGGCACTACGCTGCTCAGCATCGATGACGCTCTGCCCGCTGCAGATCCGCGGCTCGGCGACGCCACTTTTCCGGGCTACTACTCGGTGTTGCGTCACGGCTGGGGCACGAGGGACGAGACGGCAGCGTGGATCGTCAACGGCGATTTCTACGCGGATCATCGTCACGCGGACCACGGCTCCGTGGTCATCTACGCGCTCGGCGCGCCGCTGTCGATCGATTGGGGCAGCCTCTATACCCCGCATGTGCCGGGCGGGTACATGCACAGCGGGGTGGTCATGGACGACAGCCTCGACCAGCCGTGGGACGCGGATGCGCCAGCGCTGGGCGCCGGCCGCGGCTGGGGCGGCTCGACGCAGGAGGCGTTCGTGAGCTTTCCCGACGGTGCCTACGTGCGGTCGCGGTTCGCTCGGGGCACCACCGTGTGGACGCGCGCAATCACTTCGATCCGGACCGATGCGAGCTATCCGATCCTCGTCGTCCGCGACACGTTCAGGGGCGCGGGCGCGGCGGCGCCGAAGGTGATGACGCTCAACCTCATGGCGACGGGCGAGGTCCTTACGCCGGCG
>VBCL01000338.1 GCA_005888865.1 Betaproteobacteria bacterium
TGCCCGTGCGTTCCGACTGGCACGGTGCTTGCAAAGGCGTGCTGGCAGCGGGGCCAGCCTCCAGCGAAGCGTTTCCCTTCTCGCGCCCGCGCTGGGCCGAATGCTGGGCCCGCTGCACCACCCACGCGATCCCCATCTGCAGCAGGGTGCGCGATACTCCGCTGATGCTGGCTTCGGACGCTGGCACGTTAACGCTTGCGTAGGAGAATATCCTACATGCCTGCGTGACTGACTGACAGCAGAAACGGACGCGCACCGATATCTTCGGGCTTCATCGCAAGCGAACATGGCGGCGTCCAAAACGATAGCCGGAGACGAAAGCCATGTTCGAACCGAGCACCGCATTCAGCGCCGAGAATCAAAGTCTGCTCCCAGGCGCTGCGCCGGGATCCGACGTGCCTCGTCCGAAGCGGCGCGTGCACGGGCGACTGCAGCGTTTGTGCGAGCTGTACGGCGCGTGCGACGCGATGCGCTCCCTGTTCGACACACTCGATCGGGTCGCCAGCGCGAGCGCGACGGTTATCATTCTCGGCGAATCGGGATCGGGTAAGGAGCTTGTCGCGAATGCGATCCACCAATTATCCGAACGCCGGACTCGGCCGTTCATCGCGGTGAACTGCGGAGCGCTGCCGGAAACGCTGATCGAAAGTGAGCTGTTCGGGCACGAGCGTGGCAGCTTCACCGGCGCCGCGCGTACACACCGCGGCTGCTTCGAGCGCGCCAATGGCGGGACGCTGCTTCTGGACGAGATCACCGAGATGCCGCTCGAGCTGCAGGTTCGGCTGCTGCGGGTGCTCGAGTCCGGACGCTTCTCGCGTATCGGCGGAGACCAGGAATTAGCTGCTGACGTACGCGTCATTGCGGCGAGCAATCGCGATCTGCGCAGCGCGGTCGCCAGCGGCAGGCTGCGCGAGGACCTGATGTACCGGCTGTGCGTCATTCCCGTTTCCGTGCCGTCGTTGCGCGAGCGAGGCGACGATGCGGTTCTTCTCGCGGAAATGTTTCTCGAGCGCCTGAACGAAGAGCACGCAACCGCCAAGACCTTCAGTCCCGCGGCGCACCAGTCGATCGCCACCTATCGCTGGCCCGGAAACGTACGCGAGCTGAAAAACGTTATTCATCGCGCCTATGTGCTCTCCGACGACGAGGTCGAGGTCGATACGGGCGCGGAATTCGCGGCTCCGATCACGCCTTCGACGCCGCCGCCCCGCGCGGATGTCGCCGCGGGCAACGAAGTCAGGATCCAGGTCGGAACCTCGCTGGACGTGGCCGAGCGTGCGCTGATCATGGCAACGCTGCGCGCGCTGGACGGGAGCAAGTCGAAGGCCGCGCACGTGCTGGGGATCAGTCTCAAGACGCTGTACAACCGACTCCACGCCTACGGCGCCGGCGCCTGCGCGACGCTCGACGCCGTTCCGGATGAGCCGGCGGAAGGTCAAGGTCGCACTGACGTGCGCCTGGCGGCCTGAACAACCGTGCGGGCCGCAGGGTTTGGTCTAATCGCGTGGGAGGTCTAGAATGCCGACAAGCGATTCGTTGAGCGCATCCTGGCAGGCACCGCCCGTGGAAGCCCTCGCGAGCACCCACAAGAAACGCATCCTCGTTGTCGACGATCACGCGCTGGTTCGCGCGGGGTTCCGGCAATTGATCGACCGCACCGACGATCTCGAGGTCGGCGGCGAAGCCGGCACAGCAGCCGGCGCGCTGGAGCTGGCGATGGCCGAGGAATTCGACGTCGTCATGCTCGACATCTCGCTGCCCGACGCATCGGTGGTCGAGACCGTCGCCACGCTTCGGCGCCGGCGCCCGGAGCTGCCGATTCTCATCGTCAGCATGCACGCCGAGGAGCAATACGCGGTTAACCTCCTGCGCGCCGGCGCGAGCGGGTTCTTTCCCAAGGCTGGCGAGGCGAGAGACCTGCTGGAGGCGATCCGCACGGTCGGGTCGGGGCGCAAGTACATCAGCCCGTCGCTCGCGGAGGCACTGGCGCTCGAGGCATCAGGCAACGCGCCCGAGCCGCCGCACCGGAAGCTATCGAACCGGGAGTTCCAGATTTTCGTGCAGCTCGCCTGCGGCAAGACCGTCACCCAGATCGCGAACGAGGTGCATCTGTCGGTCAAGACGATCAGCACGTATCGCACGCGCATACTGCAGAAGATGGATTGCTCGCGCAATGCCGACTTAACAGCCTACGCACTCAAGCACAACCTCATGGGTTGATGAGGCGGTGTGCCGCAGAAAGCAAACTCGCCCGTGCGCGTATTCATCGTCGAAGATTCTCCATTGATCCGCAAGCGGATCATGGACAACCTGCGTTCGATCGGAGGGTTCGTCGTCGTCGGCTTCGCCGAATCCGAGGACGACGCGGTTGCGGCGATCACCGAAACCGAACCCGATGTCGTGGTCACCGACATCCGTCTCAAGGAAGGTAACGGCATCGAGGTCGTGCGCCAGGTGCGTCAGGCGTCGCTCACCTCGCCCCCGAAGATCTACGTGCTTTCCAACTACGCCAGCCCGGAATATCGGCACGAGTGCGAGTTAGTGGGCGCCGACGCGTTCTTCGACAAGTCGGGCGAATACGACCGCTTCCTGGACACGCTCCAGCGCGTCGCCCACTGATCCCGCGCCCATCGGCGGAGGGAGATATCCCGCGGATGTCGATGCAGCGGGGATACTTCCGGTTGCGCTGACGCAATTACTGCCACGCTTTGTAATCTTTTCCGGACGCAAAGGCGCGGCAAATTCCGTTCGTCGCGTCACGCAACGATTCGTTCGCGGCGTACGGGACCCGCTGGCCGCTGGCATGGGGATTGCCTGTATTTTTCCAAAACGCCGCACCTGCTGCAGGAACTGCAGAGGCAACGTGTGCGTTTGTCGACGATGAGATTCTTGGCAGGGAGCGCATATGCTGCATTACGCCGTCGTTTTTTTTGTCATCGCGCTCATAGCCGCGCTGTTCGGCTTTGGGGGCATCGCCGCCGGCGCCGTCGAAATCGCGAAGGTGTTGTTCTTCATCTTCCTGGTGCTGTTCATCGTGTCGCTGGTGCTCGGGCTGTTCCGCCGCGATACGTAGCGTAGCGACGCGAGCCGTCCGAGAGTCGACGCAAGCGACCGAACAACGCGTCGCGTCGAGCCTGGAGGCGGCGGTCCGACCAAGAGCACGCTGTCGTTGCTCCGGGCCGCGTCGGCTATCGCTGTCGTAGTAGATCCTCGAGCGCGGGCGGAGCTTGCAGCTTTTCTCCGGTCGTCTTCGCCCGCGTTTTTTTTGGTCCCGGCGTTAGACGCATTCGATGCGATGAGCATGGCACGCCGCTTGCTGGCGTCAGTTCAGGCGGCGAACATTCGAGGCCGCGTGTCAATTCGAACAGGGGCTGAACATGGAAGTGTCGAGCAATATGATGGAACGGAGGGCGAACGTGTCGCACGACGCTCTCGAAGCGGCGGCCGCGCGCGCACGCGAGAAAGCTGCGCCCGCGATCG
>VBCL01000309.1 GCA_005888865.1 Betaproteobacteria bacterium
ATCGGGATCTGATACGAGTCGCCCGCCTTGAGCGCTAACGGCGGCTTCCCCTCGACGAGCAACGTGAACTCGCCATCCATGACGTAGCCGCTCTCGAGGCCGGGGTGCGTGTGACGTCCGATGTTGACGCTGGGCGCAAGCTCGGCGATGCCAGTCACCGTCTCGAAATTCGAATTCGGCACATCGAACCTCTGTAGCAGGATGCGCTTGATTGGCGCCGTGGGTGTCGCGGTCCCCGCAGGCTGCTGCGCGGCAGTAAGACCTGCCGCGCCGGCGGCGAGTGCGAAGAGTATCGTCATCAGCTTGGACATGCATTCCTCCCCGGAGACCGTTCCACGAAAATTAGAGAGCGGCGAAGGATGATGCCCCTTCCTGCACCGGCTCGCAAGGCGGGGCGGAGCCACCACGCGCGGGCGGATTTGCGGTAGATTGCGGCGCAGCGTCGCGACGACGGCGCTCGAGGAGAATAGCCATGATTTCAGTTCGCGCCCCGGTCGCCGCAGCGGCCCGTTTTTGTGTCGCGTCGCTTGCCGTTCTCGCCGTCGCGGGCTCGTTGTGCTCCGCCGCGTCCGCGCAGGACTACCCGAACCGGCCGGTCAAGATCATCGTTCCTTTCGCGGCCGGCGGCCCGGCCGACGTCTACGCGCGCTTTCTCGCGCAGCGGCTGCAGGAAGCGCTCGGTCAACCCTTCGTCGTCGACGATCGTCCTGGCGGGGGCTCGATTGTCGGCACCGATGCGGTGGCGAAGAGCGCGCCCGACGGCTATACGCTGCTGCTCATGTCCAACACGCACACGGTCAACGAATCGCTGATCCCCAACAAGCCGTTCGTGCTCACGCGCGACTTCGTGCCGGTGGCGCCAATCAACTACTCCGACCTGGTGATGGTGGTGCATCCGTCCGTGCCGGCCAAGACGCTGGCCGAATTCATTGCGCTCGCGAAGGCGCAACCCGGCAAGCTCAACTACGCCTCCTCGGGTCCCGGCACGCCATACCACATGGCCGGCGAGTTGTTCAAAGCGATGGCCGGCGTCGACATCGTGCACGTACCGTACAAGGGCAGCTCCGGCGCACGTACCGACATTCTCGGCGGCCAGGTGCAGATGATGTTCGACGCGGTGACGACCATGAGCGAGCACGTCAAGGCGGGACAGGTGCGCGCGCTCGCCACCAGCGGCAAGACGCGCTCGAGCGTGCTGCCGGATGTTCCCACCGTTTCCGAAGCGGGCGTGCCCGGCTACGAAGCGACCATCTGGCTCGGCGTGATGGCTCCCAAGGGCACGCCGCCCGCGATCGTCAACAAGTTAAATGCGGAAATCACCAAGATCGTGAGTCGGCCCGAGGTGCGCGGCGATTGGGGGAAGCAGGGCGCCGCTGCGATGACCATGCCGCCCGACGCGTTCGGCAAATACATCGCCGAGGACATCGTCAAATGGGAGCGCATCGTCAAGATCTCGGGCGCCAAGCCCGACCAGTGAACCGATCGACAGGGTGGTCGACACGACGTTGACCCGCGAGGTCTCGAGATGAAGGGCACGGAGCTTCGCCTGCTCTCCGCGGGTGCCGCACAGGCGGTGGCGGCGAAGATCATGATCGAGCTTCGCGCCGACGCGGGGGTGGACGTGCGGGCAACCTTCCAGCCGGTCGGCGCGCTCGAGGACAGGCTTCTCGCCGGCGAACCATGCGACGTCGTCGTGTCGACGGCGGCGATGATCGAGGAATTCGCGCGTGACGGCCGCGTCGCGGTCTCGACGATCTCGACGCTCGGCCATGTGCACACTGGCATCGCCGTGCGCTCGGGCGAGGACGCGCCGCTGATCGGAACTTCAGAAGAGCTAAGGGCAAGCCTCGCCACAGCGACACGCCTGTACGTGCCCGATCTCGAACGCGCGACCGCGGGAATCCACTTCGTCAAGGTGCTGCGCGCGCTGGGGCTCCATGACGGCGCAGCGCCGCCAATTGCGTCGTATCCAAACGGTGCAAGCGCGATGGCCGCGCTGGCTGCGTCAACCGAGCGCGGTGCGCTCGGTTGCACACAGATCACCGAGATCAAGTCGACGCCGGGCGTCACGCTCGTCGGCGCGCTGCCGGGCGAGTTCGACCTGGCGACGCTCTACGCAGCGGCGGTGTGGGCGTCCACCCGCGACCCGGAGCTCGCCCGCCGGTTCGTGTACAGGCTCGCCGGTCCGGACTCCCGCGACTTGCGGCGCGACGCGGGCTTCGAGCTGTAGCGCGGGGCGCAACGTTACATCGTCAACGCGACATCGAACGTCGCCGCGTAACCTTTCGCCTCCGGCGTTGGCGCAAGAAGGAGCTCCTTTCCGCCCTCGCGGAAGATCCCATCGTCCGCATTGCGCAGCCAACGCCGGCCGCGGCTTGCGTAAGGCTCGACGGCGAAGACCCGCTCGCTGAACGCATCGTCGAAATAAAGCTGCGAGGTGAACGCGTACTGTCGTCCCGCTTCCTCGGTGCGAATCTTGAAGTGCACATGCACGGCCCGACCGCCATACCATCCCGGATAAATCGTGAGGAATTGCGCGCCACCCGCGGCATCGGTGCGCTGATATCCCCGTAAGAATCGGCCTCCGGCAGTGGATGCGCGGGATCCGAACCCGCCGACGTCGGAATAGCGTCCTTCCGCATCGCAATGCCAGACATCGACCTGCGCGCCTGCGAGTGGTGCGCAGCTCGTGCCACTCAGGCGCGACACCCGGAAGGCGAGGCGCAGGGGGACGCCAGGCCTGACCTCGCCGGTCTTCGGATCCGGCCGGATGTCCGAGCGCTCGAGCCCTTCGTCGACGAAAAACGGGCCCTCGGTTTGCTGGGGACGGACCACGCAAGAGGCAGGCGCCCCGCGCGTTTGCGCCAACGCGGAAGCGGTTCGGGTGAACAAGGCCGCGCCCGAAACGCCGATCAGCGCAAGGACCTCGCGGCGGGTCAGGAGCCGGCCCAGCGGAGGGGATTCACGAGGAGTCGTCGACATCGGTGGCGGGAAATGGGAGGAGTGGGCAACGCAGCTCGGACCATGATCGTCGAGGATACGTTCCAACGCAATCGGCCTGGAACTGCCTCCCAAAGCGCCACCGTCGCATACGCGACAGTAAGCCTGACAGGCTCCTAGATGGCACAATGTCGAGCGTGAGCTCGCAGGACATCACCTTACAGCTCGCGGGGCGCGCCGACGCGCAAACCATCGCGACGATGTCGCGCGATTTGGTCGAGAGCGGCCTTGGCTGGGAATACCGGGCCGAGCGCATCCGCGCGATGATCGCCGATCGCGACATGGTGACGCTGGTCGCGCGCGACGGAGACCGGCTCATGGGATTCGCTAGCATGAGCTTCGGCGACGAGCATGCGCATCTCGTATTGATGGCCGTACGGCCGGCCGGCCAGCGGCGCGGGATCGCGCGGCGCATGACCGACTGGCTGCTGGAAACCGCAGCGACTGCCGGCGTCGCCTCGATCCACCTGGAGCTCCGCGCGCAGAACAAGGACGCGTATGCGTTCTATCGCGCGCTCGGCTTCACGGAGACGCTCAGGCTGCCCGGCTACTACCGCGGGCTCGAAACGGCAGTCCGCATGATCCGGGTGCTGCGGGCGCCGAGAGTTGTTCCGCAACCACTCCTCTGGCGCCCGCCAAGCCGCTAACGTGGTCCCGGGCCGGCCGAAGGCCCCTTTCGAACAAGAGCGTTTGATCGCGATCAATCTTTGCGCTTGGCCGAGGCGGACAATGAGTCGCGGGCAGCGGGAAAAAAGGCCCGGTGCGTCGGGGCCTGCAGACGCGGTGGAATCCGACGCGCGATCAACTCTCGACGTCGGACGCCCCAAGCGGTCCGATCAGCCGCCCTTGTCGTTGAGCAGGCAGTCGCGCTGGGCGTCGCCGGAGAGCCGCGCGCACTTGTCGCGTCCTTGCAACGAGCCCGTTTCCTCGGTCGCTATTGCGGTCTTGTCCGCTGGGGTCGCTTCTCGCATTCCGACGGCGTCCTTGCACGGCGCCTGATAAGTCGGGGTGGCGTCTTTGCACTTATCGAGCTGAGCCTTGTAGTTGGTCGACGTCGCAGCATCGTCGCCGGCCGCGGCAAACGCCGCGGGCGTTGCGGTAGCCAGAGCCAGTGCGCCGGCCATCAACGCGTACGTAATTGGAGACTTCATCGCAATTCCTTTCATGTCGTTTGAGGAAACGCCGGCACCGCCGCGATTTCCCGGCGCGCGCAGGCACTCTGCATCTCTGTCGGCGGCCGAGCACCAATGCGGCCCGCCATAGGTCGACGCGAACGCAGAACCTTCTCGCCCCGTTGCAGCCTTTGACACCGCCTACGTGTTGCTAGCTCCATTGCGCAGGCTGTTTCATTTCGTTTCCTCCTTCGGCTGTCGGAGGCTGTCCGATGTCGCAGTGCGCGTCATGGCGCTTAGACGGTGATGGTTGATTCCTCGTCGACGCACGACAGCGGCCGCGCGACGTCCTCGAGCGAGCGTCGCTCCGCGGCCACACCCAGCCAGAGCTCGGCACCCGCCGCGAGCAGCATCAACGCTGCGCCGGCCACATAACCCCAGCCGATCGCCGCGGGGTCACCGGTGCCGATAAGGCTGCCGAAGATCCACGGCGCGGCGATGCCGCCGAGCGCAGTGCCTAGCGCGTAGAACAACGCGATCGCGAGCGCGCGCACTTCGAGCGGGAAGCTCTCGCTCACCGTGAGATACGCGGAGCTCGCCGCGGCCGAAGCGAAGAAGAACACGATCGTCCACGCCAGCGTCTGGGTGGCCGCGGTCAACGCGCCCTGCACGAACAGAAGCGCCGCGCCGGCGAGCAACAACCCGGACAGCGCATACGTCAGCGCGATCATGGGCTTTCGCCCCCACGTGTCGAACAGCCGCCCGAGCAGCAGCGGTCCGAAGAAGTTCGAAAGCGCGAAGGGCACCAGATAGAGGCCGACGCGCTCCGGTGGCACGTCGAAGAACCGCCCGAGCACCATCGCGTAGGTGAAGAAGATCGCGTTGTAGAAAAATGCCTGCGACGCCATCAGGATCAGCCCCAGCGCCGCGCGACGAGGGTAATGCCGAAAGAGGCTCACGCCGAGATCGACGAAGCTGACCGCGTTTTCGCGCACACGCATGCGCAGGCAGACCGCCGGCGCGTCGGCGGGAGTCGCGCTTCCGCGAACGTTCCGCTCGATCGCCTCGACGATCGCGGCCGCCTCCTGCGGCCGCCCATGCACCAGTAGCCAGCGCGGGCTCTCCGGAAGAACGCGGCGCAGCAGCAGGATGCCAAGGCCGAGCGCGGCGCCGATGCCGAAGGCGAGCCGCCATCCGAGGTCGGGCGGAAATCGCCCCGGCTCGAGCAGGACTGTCGTCCCGAGCGCACCTGCCAGCGCGCCCAGCCAGAAGCTGCCGTTGATCGCGAGGTCGGTGCGACCGCGGTAATGCACCGGAATCAATTCCTGCAATGCCGAGTTGATCGCGGTGTACTCGCCGCCGATGCCGGCGCCGGTGATGAAGCGGAACAGTGCGAACATCGCAAAGTCGGGTGCGAGCGCGCTGGCGGCGGTGGCGGCGATGTAGACGCCGAGCGTGACAAAGAACAATCGCTTGCGGCCGAGGCGATCGGTCAGCCAGCCGAAAAAGAAAGCGCCAAGCACCGCGCCGGCGAGATACGCGCTTGCCGAAGCGCCGATCTCCGCGTCGGACAGATGCAGGGTCGGGCTCGCCTTCAATGCACCGGACACCGCACCGGCCAGCGTCACCTCGAGCCCATCGAGCACCCAGGTGATCCCGAGC
>VBCL01000310.1:0-541 GCA_005888865.1 Betaproteobacteria bacterium
CGTGTCGCCGAGACGCCCCCGTCGACGCCGAACCATTGGCGAAGTGCTGACCCAATTTGGGCCACCGCTGGCGCACACTTTGAGCCGTCAGTACAATACCTCTGGATGTGAGCGCTCGTCCACATCTCGGAAGCTCAGCATAAGGCGGAATTACATCCAGTATTGATGAGTGTGGTGACGCTGAACCACGTTGTTCGGCCGCAGCGCAAGATATAGAGGTAACGCCAGGAGGATGAGAACACTAATTTCAACCGTTTCGGCTACGACACGCCGACGACGTTTCCTCGCCCAGGCGGGTCTGTATTTGCAGCTAACCAAGCCGCGGGTCGTGGCGCTGATCGTATTTACGGCCGTGGTCGGCATGTTTCTCGCCACGCCGGGTTTTGTGCCACTCAATGTTCTCGTGCTTGCCACGCTGGGCATCTGGCTGGCGGCGGGTTCTGCCGCTGCCTTCAACCATATCCTGGATCAGCGGGCCGACGCGATTATGGAGCGCACGCGGGCGCGCCCACTGCCCACCGGCCAGTTAACGCCGCGCCAG
>VBCL01000310.1:603-7841 GCA_005888865.1 Betaproteobacteria bacterium
CGACCTTGGTTTTCGGCGTCAACACGCTGACGGCAGGGTTGACGTTCGTGTCCATCATCGGCTACTCGGTGATCTACACGTTATTTTTGAAGCCGGCCACACCGCAGAACATCGTTATCGGCGGGGCCGCTGGTGCCGCACCACCGGTACTGGGGTGGACCGCGGTGACGGGAAATATTTCCAGCGACGCGTTGCTCCTATTTCTCATTATCTTCGTATGGACGCCGCCGCATTTCTGGTCGCTGGCCCTGTACCGCGAGCGGGAATATGCGAAAGTCGGTATTCCGATGCTACCGGTCACGCATGGCAGCAAATACACACGCCGATATATTTTGTTCTATACCATTCTCTTGGCGGTGGTTACGCTAATGCCGTTCGCCACGAGGATGAGCGGGTTGCTTTACCTAATCGGTGCTGTGGCGTTGAATGCCGGGTTTATCGCTTATGCTTGCAAGCTTTACCGTAACTACAGCGACGCGGTCGCGCGGAAGACCTTTGGTTATTCAATCCAGTATCTGGCGGCGCTCTTCACTCTCTTACTGGTCGACCATTACCGCATCGTGCTCAGTGAGGCGGTGCAATCCGTCCTCCATTGAGATGGCTGTTAAACGGCATCGGCCGGCGAGCTGGCTAAGCTAGTGTACTGTCCAAGCCGCGACTCGCAATTCCTCGCCGCGCCCCGTGCAGTGCGCGGGGCGCCTCGCTGCGGACTCGCGTCGCGGCCTCCTCATGCCGGCACCTGAGATTGGCACCACGCGTCGGCCGCCTGCGTCGACTCGCCACGCGCGACCCCACGCTGCAAGTGGGGCGCTCGGCGAGGCGGAGCGAGGCTCCGCGAGCGAAGCGAGTGGAGGCGACCCGAGCCGGGCGCACGGGCCGACGACTCGACGCGCGCAGTACGACGCAATGGTCGAGGAGGCCCCGCTCGCGGCTCGCTTCCGCCGCTCGTTGGCCGGTCTCCGCTTCGCCTACTTCATCGCCTTCGTCACCCACTCGGTGGTGACGTTCTTACTGAAGTCGGGTGCGACCGTGGTGAGCCGGCCCTGCTCCTTGAGGAAGTTGGCTTGTTGCGCCAGCGCCTTCGTGGCTGCACCGTTCGCCCCGCCGCCCAGCCACGTGGGGGAGGCCTGCTCCTGCAGGCTGGGGAAACCGTAGAGCGACATGGCGTCGGGAACATCCTCGGCCTTGGCGCCCGACCACTTCGCGACGGCGGCGACCTTCGCCTGGTCGCCGGTCCACGTCTTCGGATTGGCGCGATAGTCGGCATCGGCCTTGGCCAGCGCCTTGACCAGCGCGACCATGAATTCGGGATTCTCCTTGGCGAACTTCTTAGTGACGATCAGCCCGTCGAAGGTGCACGCGCCCTTCTTGCAGATGTCGCCCGACGTCATGAGCACCTTGCCGTTCTTCTTGACGTTGGAGAGCACCGGATCCCAGATGAACGTCGCGTCGATATCGCCGCGGCCCCAAGCGGCGGCGATTTCCGGTGGCCGCATGTTGAGCACCTGCGCATCGGAGGCCTTGATTCCCGCCTGCTGCATCGCGTACAGCAGCTGGAAGTGCGACGTGGAAACGAACGGCGTGCCGATTTTCTTGCCCTTGAGATCGGCGATGGTGTTGATTCCGCTGCCGTTGCGCGCGACCAGCGCCTCTGCCGCAGCGATGTCCTCGAGGATCCAGAACAGATCGACGTCCATGCCCTGGCTGATCGCCGTCGCTACACCGGTCGATCCGACTTCGCCCAGCTGCACGTCGCCGGACGCCATGGCACGGATCACGTCGCCGCCGCCACCGAATTGCCGCCAGTTGATCTTGAAGCCGGTTGCCTTCTCGATTTCCTGGCTCTGCTGCACCCAGCGCCACGGATTCATCATGTCCTGATAGGCGAAGGTCACGGTCTTCTGTGCCCACGCCGGCGCCGCCGCGATCAACCCTGCGGCGACGAACATCAATCCTGTCAGCAAGCGTTTCATGAGCTCTCCCTCGATGATTCCCAGGCAATGCTAGATGGTTGCCAGCGTCTTGCGCAAGCAATCGACGATCATGTCGATATGCGATCGCTCTGCGATCAACGGTGGCGCGAGGATGGCCGAGTCCCCGGTGGTCTTCAGGTGCAGGCCGTTGTCGAACAGTTTCTTCTGTAGCAGGTGACCGCGCGCACCCGGTGCGCCCGCAGGGTGCACTTCGATCGCGGCGAACAGGCCGTAACCGCGCAGGTCGGCGACCGCGGGCAGGTCCTTGAGTGACCAGATGCCGTCGAGGAAGTAGGGCGAGAGCGCGGCGCCGCGCTCGAAGAGCCCTTCCTTGCGGTAGATGTCGAGCGTGGCGAGTCCCGCCGCGCACGGCGCCGGGTGGCCCGAATAGGTATAACCGTGGAAGAACTCGATCGCGCCGTCCTGGGCCGCGGCGACGATCGTGTCATGAATACGCTCGCTGATCGCCACCGCACCCATCGGCTGCGCGCCGTTGGTGAGGCCCTTGGCCATGGTCATGATGTCGGGCGTGACGCCGAAGCTCTGCGCGGCGAACGCCTTGCCGGTCCGGCCGAAGCCGCAGATCACTTCGTCGAACACCAGCAGGATGCCGTGCTGGTCGCAGATCTCGCGCACGCGCTTGAGGTACCCCTTCGGCGGGACGAGCACGCCTGTCGATCCGGCGATCGGCTCGATGAAGCAGGCGGCGATATTCTCCGCGCCATAAAGCGCGACGAATCGCTGCAGATCTTCGGCCAGCTCCGCACCGTGCGCGCCTTCGCCGCGCACGAAGTAGTTCTCCTTGAGATGGGTATGGCGCATGTGCGCGATGCCGGGCAGCGTGGGACCGAACTTGCGCCGGTTGTTGACGATGCCGGAGAGCGCCACGCCGCCGAAGTTGACGCCGTGATACGCACGCTCGCGCGAGACGAACATGTTGCGCCCGCCCTGGCCGCGTGCCTGGTGGTACGCCAGAGCCACTTTCATCGCCGTGTCGACCGCTTCCGACCCGGAGTTGACGAAAAAGATGCGGTTCAGGTCACCCGGCGTCAACTCCGCGACGCGCTGTGCCAGCTCGAACTGCTTCGGATGCCCGCGCAGGAACGGGGCGATGAAGTCGAGCTCGGAGAGCTGGCGATGCACGGCGTCCGCGATCTCCTTCCGGCCGTGGCCGGCGTTGACGCAGAACATCCCCGACGAGGCGTCGACGAGCTTTTCGCCGCGGTCGTTCCAGTAGTACATCCCCTCCGCGCGCACGACCATCTTCGGGTCGGCCTTGAAGTCGCGATTGGGTGTGAACGGCATCCAGTACTCGTCGAGCGAGATCTGACGCGGTTCGGGTTGGTCGCGGAGCGTAAGTTCGGCGTGGTCCATCGGGGTCTCCTGGCTTGGGCGGCAGGCGCGGCGGCGCTCAACCGCAATCCACAAGTCTACTTCTAATCCCAACGAGCCGCTGCGGCCAGAGCCAGTTGGCCTGGCAGGACTGGGCCAGAGTGATTTGCCGGTGCAGGTGCCGATGCGGCATTATGCGTTCACGACTTCCCCGCGCGTCAGCTTTCCGGCGCACCGTCCATCCGCTTTCCCGTATGCGTTCAGCCAGCCCGCTCTGGAACCAGCTGATCCAGCTCACTTTCAAGAGCCAGATCAGCCTGCAGGCGCAGATCCGCGAGATGCTGGTCGGCGCGATCCTCGACGGGCAGATTCCGGTCGGCGTCGCTCTGCCGTCGACGCGCGTGCTCGCGCGGCAGCTCGGCGTGGCGACGGTGGCGCTGGCCTACGAGCTGCTGGTCAATGAAGGCTATCTGCAGACCCGGAGCCGCAGCGGCCATTACGTCAACCCGGAGATCCTCGCCGGAGGCGCCGTGGCGCGGCCGCGCGTTGTAGCGCCGGGGGATGCGCCGTTACCGGTTCGCTGGTCACCGCGCCTGCGTTCCTCGGTCTCGCTCCAGCGCAATATCGTCAAGCCGCGCGACTGGCAGAAATATCCGTATCCGTTCCTCTACGGCCAGTTCGATCCCGGAGAGACCCCGATCGCAGGCTGGCGCGAATGCGGCGTCCAGGCGCTCTCCAGCATCGAGGTGCGCGCCTGGGCGGGTGACCTGATCGACGCCGACGATGCTTTGCTGATCGAGCAGATCCAGACGCGGCTCCTGCCACGCCGCGGCGTGTGGGCGGCACCGGACGAAATTCTTGTCACCGTCGGCGCGCAGCACGCGCTGTTCCTGCTCGCAACGCTCCTCGTCGGCACGTCGACGACGGTCGGCGTCGAAGACCCCGGCTACCCCGACGCGCCCAACATCTTCGCCTCGCGCACGCCCGGCGTCGTGGTGTTGCCGCTAGACGCCGACGGTGTGGCGCTTTCCGCCGGGCTCGACGCCTGCGAATACATCTACGTTACACCGTCGCATCAGTGCCCCACCAACGTCACCATGCCGCTCGCGCGACGCGACGCGCTGCTCGAGTGGGCAGAGCGTCGCGATCGGGTGCTGATCGAGGACGATTACGAGATCGAGCTGGGCTTCGAGGGGCGCGTGCAGCCGGCGTTGAAAAGCCTCGATCGCAGCGGGCGCGTGATCTATGTGAGCAGCCTGTCGAAAACGCTCGCGCCCGGCATCCGCCTGGGCTACATCGTCGCCAGTCGCGAAGGAATTGCGCGCGCTGCGGCGATTGATGCTGCGCCACCCGGCCGCGAACAACGAGCGATCGGTCGGGTTATTCCTCGCCATGGGCTATCACGATGCACTGCTGGGCCGTCTCAAACGCACGTACGCCGAGCGCGCACCGGCCGTAGCGGCGGCGCTGGAACAACACCTGCCTGACGTCGCGTTTCGTACCGTGGCCGGCGCGTCGTCGTTCTGGCTGCAGTTTCCCGACGGTGTGAATACCCGCGCGCTGGCAGCGGCGGCGGAGCGCCACGGTGTACTGATCGAACCGGGAGACGTGTTCTTTGCCGCGGATCGGCCCCCGACAAGCTATGCGCGGTTGGGCTTTGCCTCGATCGCGACCGATCGCATCGAACCGGGCATCGCCGCGCTGGCTGCGGCATACGCGCAGGTCACCGCGATGCACGCCGCAGCGCGGTGAGTATCAAGCGGTCGCCGTTGCGTCGATCTGCTCCACGGCGAGCACGTGCGCTACCGCGTTGACGACCGCCGCGATCCGACCCACGTCGCGCAGCTGCTGCGTGGTGAAGCCATTCTCGCGCAGCAGTCGATAGTGCGACTGGACGCAGAACTCGCACTTACCGACGATCGACGCTGCGAGCGCGTAGAGCTCGAAGCTCGTCCGGTCGACGCCGCCGTGGCTGGCGTAGGCGTTCATGCGCAGCTCCGGCCGCATCGTCTTCAGCTCCGGATCGGCGGCCATCTCGACGAACGGATACCACACGTTGTTCATGCCCATGAGGGCGGCCGCGGTCAGCGCGGCGTCCCGATGCGTCGGCTCGAGGGTGCTATCGTCTTGAAGGGCGGCGACGAGCGCCGGTGACTTTGCGGCGAACGCAGCCGCCAACGCGGCACCGGCGGCATGGGCCGGCGTGAGGCTCGAGCGGTTGATCACCGCGTCGAGGTTGAGCCGCAGGTCCTTGGCGTAATCCGGGATGCGGTCCTTAATCGTTTGCAGTTCCATGGCTTGTGTTCCTTCGTAGATTCACTGTCGAGGGCTGGCCGCTCGGTGGTCGTCCCCGCGGACGCGGGGACCCAGTGTCTTATTCCCAACTGTCGATTGGGGCGCAAAAGACGCTGGATTCCCGCTTTCGCGGGAATGACGATTTGGTGACCGCGCAGCAGCTTTACAACGTGCCGCCG
Organism: Betaproteobacteria bacterium; assembly: GCA_005888865.1. GTDB lineage: Bacteria > Pseudomonadota > Gammaproteobacteria > Burkholderiales > Casimicrobiaceae > PALSA-1003. The sequence continues at coordinate 6,383 of VBCL01000310.1, forward strand.
CCGACCGCGCGATTGCACGGGCACAGCTCGTCGGTCTGCAGTCCGTCGAGGATGCGGAGCACTTCTTCGGGGCTGCGGCCGACGTTGAGGTTGTTGACCGAAACGTGCTGGATGACGTTGTCCGGGTCGACGATGAACGTCGCGCGAAGCGCCACGCCTGCGCTCGGGTCGCGCACGCCGAGTTGATCAACCAGCGAGCCCGTGACGTCGGCGAACTGCCACTGGTTGAGGCTCTTCAGCTCCGCGTGATCGCGGCGCCAGCCGAGCTTCGCGAATTCATTGTCGGTCGAGCCGCCCAGGACGACCGCGTCACGATCCTCGAAATCCTTCGCGAGCTTGGCGAAGCCGACGATCTCGGTCGGACAGACGAACGTGAAGTCCTTGGGATAGAAGTAGATGACCTTCCATTTGCCCGGGAATGACTTTTCGTCGATCGGCGCGAACGCCGACTGGCCGTTTTCCTCGTGGCGGTTGAATCCGGGCTTGACGCCCACAACGTTGAACGGTTCCACTTTCTGACCTACGGTTTTCATGCCTTGCTCCTTGATGCGCGGGCGACCGCTTGGCCCGCTGGGTTTTGACGTCAATCGTGCAAATGCGAACGGTTCCTATGTTAGGGCGAGGCATCCATTAATACAATTTATATAAACTTATACCTTCGTTAGACGTGGTTTATGGCTTTTCGTATCGAAATTCGTCGTCGAACTTGGTGAATTCCGTGGCTTCGGGTTACCTTGTCAGCTATAGAGGAAGCAGAAGAGGAGGGCGACATGCGCATCGGCGTGCCGAAGGAAATCAAGGTTCTCGAAAATCGCGTCGGGTTGACCCCGGGCAGCGTGCGCGAGGTGATGCAACGCGGCCACGAGGTGGTCGTCGAGCGCAACGCGGGTCAGGGTATCGGAATGGACGACGACGCCTATCGGCGCGCCGGGGCAAGCATCCTGAACACCGCCGCGGAAGTCTTCGCCGTGGCGGACATGGTCATCAAGGTCAAGGAGCCGCAGGCCGTCGAGCGCAGGATGCTGCGCGAAGGACAGGTGCTGTTCACCTATCTGCATCTGGCGCCGGATCCGGAACAGGCGAAGGACCTCATCGCCAGCGGCGCGGTCTGCATCGCTTACGAGACGGTCACGTCGCCGTCGGGCGGGTTGCCCTTGCTCGCCCCGATGTCGGAGGTCGCCGGCCGCATGGCGGTTCAGGCGGGCGCGTATTACCTGGAGAAGCCGCACGGCGGGCCGGGCGTGCTGTTAGGCGGTGTTCCCGGTGTCGATCCGGCGAAGGTCGTGATTCTTGGCGGCGGCGTCGTCGGCTCGCACGCCTGCCACATCGCGCTCGGGATGGGCGCCGAGGTGTGGGTGCTCGATCGCAACGTCGACATCCTCCGTGCGCTGTGGAGGCAATTCGGCCGGCCGCTCAATACGGTGTACTCGACGCAGGATACGGTGGAGGCGCACGTCGC
>VBCL01000310.1:7975-8392 GCA_005888865.1 Betaproteobacteria bacterium
ACGCCCGACCACTCACGCCGATCCGGTGTACGTCGTCGACGGCGTCACCCACTATTGTGTCGCGAACATGCCCGGAGGCGTGCCCCGCACGTCGACGCTCGCGCTCAACAATGCCACCTTGCCGTTCGTGCTCGCGCTTGCCGACAAGGGCTGGAAGAAGGCGCTTGTCGACGACCGCCATCTCCAGAACGGCCTCAACATTGCGCACGGCAAGGTGACCTGCAAGCCCGTCGCCGATGCGCTCGGCTACAAGTACGTCGCGCCGGAAGCAGTGATGTAGATATTCGTCGCCCCGGCTCATTTTGGTAACTGAGCCGGGGCCCAATTTGCGTCCGGTACGGCGTCTGGTACGGTTCCCACAAGCAACTTGGATCCCGGCCTTCGCCGGGATGACCTGAACGCGCTGGCCTTACTTGC
>VBCL01000311.1 GCA_005888865.1 Betaproteobacteria bacterium
CTCGACGACGTAGAAGCCCGGGTCGGGCAGCGGGATGCCGACGACCTCGAACGCCTTTTCGCCGTTCGGCTTCGGGACCGACAGCGACTGCTGCGCATCCCCGGGGCGGAACATCGAGATCGCGTGACCGTTGCGCTTAACGATCCAGCGCTCGGTCTTCTGGTCGTATTGACCATCGACGCGCTGAGCCTGCTCGAAGCGGCGCAGCCAGGCGATGATCCGCGTTTCGTCGCCCGGGGCGACCCGGGCGACTTTCGCGGGAATGGGTGCGCCGTCGGTGCGGGGTGCCTGGGGACGACCTGTCGTGCCGACGAGGCCTGAGAGCGGCGCCTCGACGTTGCGCAGCGTCACCGGCAGGAGCGGGGTCGACTTGTCCGGCAGCACGCGCTCCAGGATGCCGAAGTCGGCGGCGAACTTGGCGAGCGGAGGATTCTCGTCGGTACGCACCTTGAGTGGAAACGACGACGCATTGGAAAGCGTGCGCCCCGCGTCGTCCTTCAACGGCACAGGGAGCACGATGCGGAAGGATTCGTTCTCGGGCAGGCCGGGGCCGAACGTCACGCTGGTGATCGCGTCGTCGTCGTCCTTCGCGGGCTTTGCCTTGTAGCTCTTGCCCGAGCTGTCGACGAGCCGGATTCGCGCGGCGTCGCGCGGCGGCACCGGCGCGGTGAAGGACAGCGTCAGCGGCAGGATCGGGATGCATTGCGCATCCTTGTTCACCCGGTCGCACGAAAACGACGCACGGAACGTCGGCCGGACGCGATACGCCAGCGCCTGGTCGGCGGAGGTGGGGACGCCGGAGGACGAAGCGATGCGCTTGCCCCACACCAGTTTCACCTCGGCGTTAGGCGGCAGCGTGCGCGCACAGGCGAGTGTCACCAGCGGTGAGTCGGGCGCATCGCGCAGACGCAGGAACTTCTCCTCGTCGCTGCCGGTCGTCGGTAGCCGGAAGGTGAAGCTGCGCGAGCGCGCGTTGGCACTGTCGAGGAAGATGAAACGCAGATAGCTCGCCGCGAACGACTTGCGGTTGTCGAGGATCGTCTTGCGCTCCTCGCCGGTGACAAGCCGCACGCCGATCTTCTCGTTGACCCCTGCGGCAATGCAGTAGGCATGCGCGGCAACAGTCTCGGGTTGTACCGCCGCGTCGAGACCCAGGATGAACATCTGGCTCTCGTCGATCGTCGCGCCTTCGTACGGCAGGCTCTTCACGATCGCGGGCCCGCCGGTGTTGAACTCGAAGCGCTGTCCGCCGACGAGCGCCGAGGCGTCGAGCGCAGTCAGACCCGCCTTCAGGGTGAAGCTGCAACGGACGCCCGCCGGGAGGTCGCGGTCGAAGTCGTACACCCAGTTTTTCATGTCCGCCCAGCGGCCCTTGCCCTTTTCCACGCAGTCGATCGCGAACGGATCGACTTCACGGGGATCGCCGAAAGGGACCATCGGCCGCGCGAATCGCGCCGTGACCTGGCGCACAGCCTTGACCTCGCCTTGTGGGGAGAAGAACTCGACCTCTTTTGCGTGCAGCGCGGATGGCCCCAGCACGAACGCAGCGAATACCGAGACGGGGATGCGGAGCAGACGTGAGGCGATCTTCTTCGGGAGCTGCGGCATGCGCATCCTCGAGTCGTTAAGCGGGGCGCAGCTTCATCCGTCGACGGATCACGGCTGCGGGGCGCATTTAAGCACGACTCGGGCCGCAGCCGCATGTCAGCGGCGTGCCCGCATCCGGGCGAATCGTGGCGCCCATCGGGCAGAAGACCGGCGGTTTGCGACGGCAGATCGACGGTAGCTGGTAGCATGCGCGCGTGGGGCACATCAATGACCTATAAGGTCGATCCCGATATCACCGTCGCCTCGACGATCGACAGCGCCTTTTATCGCGACGAGGTCACCCATGCGCTCGCGCGTGAACGGATCTTCGCGCGGAGTTGGCAGTGGATCGGCGATCTCGCCGACGTCGCCGTGCCCGGCTCGCTCGCGCCGCGCGAGCTGCTGCCCGGCTTTCTCGACGAGCCGCTGCTCCTCGCTCGCGATGCCGCTGGCACCCTGCGCTGCCTGTCCAACGTCTGCACGCATCGTGGCAACATCCTGGTGAAGGCCGCGTGCAAGGCCGACCAGATCCGCTGCGGCTATCATTCGCGCCGCTTCGATCTCTCCGGTCGCATGACCTTCATGCCGGAATTCTCGGAGGCAAAGAATTTTCCCTCCCTGTCCGATCACTTGCCGCAGATTCATTTCGGCGCATGGGCCGGTCATGGGTTCGCGGCGATCGATCCCCTCGTCCCTCTCGACACGTTCTTGGGCGATCTGCATTCACGTCTCGGCTGGCTTGCGGTCGATCGTTTCCGGCTCGACGAGGCCTCGTCCCGAGATTACGTGGTCGACGCGCACTGGGCGCTCTACGTCGAGAACTACCTCGAGGAGCTGCACATCCCGTTCGTGCATCCGGGCTTGAGCCGGGTTGTGGATTGCGCCACCTACGAGCACGAGCTCTTCGCTTACTCGAGCCTGCAAGTTGCGCTGGCGAAAGAAGGCGAGGTCGCTTTCGACCCGCCGCCGGGCGCCGTCGATCACGGCCGACGTGTCGCGGCCTACTACTGGTGGATCTTTCCCAACCTGATGCTCAACTTCTATCCGTGGGGACTGTCGCTCAACCGCGTCTGTCCGCAGGCGATCGATCGCACGCGCGTCGAGTTCCGTGCGTACGTCTGGGACGAGACCAGACGCGGGCAGGGCGCGGGCGGCGCGCTGCACGACGTCGAGATGGAAGACGAAGCGGTCGTCGAAGCCGTCCAACGTGGCGTGCGCTCGCGCTTTTACCGGTGCGGGCGCTACTCGCCCACGCGCGAGCGCGGCACGCACCATTTCCATCGGCTGCTGTGCAAGTTCATGGCGACCTAGCGCGGCATCGCCGTGGCTTCCCTCGATTGGCTACCCGCCGCGATCCGTGAACGCTCGCGCGTCCGGGAGCTCGACGCGGGCGAAGCGCTGTTCCGGCAAACTGACCGTGCGGTCGCGATCTTCGAAGTCGAGCGTGGCCGCCTGCGGCTGATACGGAACACCGTCGCCGGCCATCCGGTCGTGCTGCACACGGCCCGGCCGGGCGAGCTCCTGGCCGAGGCCGCATTGTTCGCATCAGCCTATCGGTGCGACGCCATCGCTGCGACGGCTGCGTGCGTGCGCGCCTATCCCAAACGCGAGCTCCTCGCCGTCTTTCGCGGCGACCCCGCGCTCGCCGAGCGTTTCATGGCGGTCCTCGCGCACCAGATCCATTCCCTGCGTGCCCGACTCGAGGAGCGCAACATCCGTTCCGCGCGCGAGCGGGTGCTGCATCACATCGCCCTGCATGCCGGCGCGGATGGTCGCACGATGCCGGTGGAAGGCACGCTGACGGATGTCGCTGCAGAGATCGGCCTCACGCCCGAGGCGCTCTATCGGACGCTCGCAGAGCTCCAGAAGGAAGGAATTGTGCGCCGGACCCCGTCCGGGATCACGCTCAAGAAACGTGCCACGACATGATCCGGATCATATGCAGTGCACGCGGCCGGGCGTAAGGTAGTGCAACGTCCACACCCAGATGAGGTTGCTCATGAGCCTGATTTACAGCAAAGCGTTTTACCTGGCATCGGCGGTCGTGGTGGCATCCACCATCGCGCTGGCGCCGGCGCTCCGCGCCTCGCCGGCTGTGGACGGCCAGGCCGCGTCCACGCCCCCGATGGACCATTCGGCGATGTCTAAGGGCGATCAGCCCATGACCGGCAACGCCGGCGCCATGCCGGGCATGATGCAGCACGACGGCAGGATGGACATGATGCAGCACCATCAGCAGATGATGGCGAACATGCATCCGATGCAGGGCAACGTCCCGACGCTGCCCGGCCAGGATGCGTTCGG
>VBCL01000312.1 GCA_005888865.1 Betaproteobacteria bacterium
AGGATCGGCGACCCGCCCGGTGATGATGATGTCGGCGCCGGTTTGCAGCGCGGGTAGCAGCGCCTCCGCGCCGAGGTAGGCATTTGCCGAAACGAGCTCCCCGTATTTCGCGATCGGCGTCTGCGTCTCCAGGGTGCGCTCGTCGGGCGCGATTTTGGTGAGCACGTCGTCGCCGGTGACCACCGCCACGCGGATCGGCGTTTTCCGCGCCCGCGCGATGGCAATGATCGCGTCGGCGGCCGCGATTGGGTTGGCCGCGTCCATGTTGGTGACAAGCCGCACGCCGTTTCGCTTCAGCAGCGGAAGCAGCATCTCGACGCGCCGCTCGAGCAGCGGATCGTAGCCGCGGGTCGGGTCCCTGCGCTTGCGCATCTGGGCGAGGGCGACCGTGCGTTCGCCGAGGCATTCCAGTACTAGATAACGAACCGCGCCGCGCTCGGCGAGCAGCGCCGCGGGTTCCAGACGGTCGCCCGAGAATCCGGCGCCCGCGCCGATGCGCAGCATCTCAGGCATGGATCGGTCGCCCGCCGCTGTTTTCCATTTCAGTCGCCCGGCAGGTTGTGCACCTCGGGGAAGAAGAGATCCTTCCACGACGCCGGCCTGGTCTTGATCGAGCCGATCTTGTACATGAACTCCGCCGTCTTCCCGACCTTCTGCGGGACCAGCGTGTACGCGTAATCGGCCGCGCTGATCATCGCGTAGATCTCGTCGACGCTGTTCTTGGTGTCCTTCGCCTGCTCGAGATAAATCTTCGCGGCGGCGCGCTTGTCCTTGTTGATGGTGTCGATCGCTTCCTTGAGTGCATCGAAGAACGCCTTGTAGCTTTTGGGATTGGCTTCTCGATACCGGGTCGAGGTCGCGATGACCAGCGCCGTCGCCGGCCCGCCGAGGATCTCGTAATTGGTGGTGAGCGTCCGGATCCCGGGAATCTTCATTTCCTGCTCGTGAAACGGGGAGGTAGCGAAGTGCGCGTCGACCCCGGCCGTATTGTTGGTGAGCGCGAGCAGGGCGTCAGGATGCGACAGAGTGACGGTCCACGGGTCGAAGTGCGCGTAGTTCTGCTCGCCGTACTCCTTCGCCGCGGCCATCTGCAGCATGATTGCCTGGGTCGAGATCTTCACCGATGGCACCGCGATCTTGTCCTTGTCGCTGAAGTCGCGGATCGACTTCACGCTGGGGTTGCGCACGTTGAGATAGAGCGGGTAGGTCGTCAGCGCCGACATGCCCTTGATCTGGACGTTGTCCCGGGTCTTGTCCCACAGCGTGGCAAGCGAGGGCGCGCCAACGGAGATGAACTGCAGCGCGCCGCTGATGACGCCGTCGTTCATCACGCTGGGGCCCGCGACCTTGATCCAGCCAACCTTGACTTCGCTTAAGCCCTCGGCCTTGGCGTGCTTCTCGACCAGCTTGTCGCGTTCCATCAGCATCAACGGCAGGAAGGCGACGCCGAATTGCTGCGCGACGTTGATTTCCGCCTGCTCCGCGCTCGCCGGTGCGGCAACGGCGGCGACCAGGAGCCCCAGCAAACATCGCCTGACGATGGACATCGATTCTCCTCCTGAAACTTGTCCGGCTCCCTGCCGACGGCCGGCGGGAGCGTTCATTCCGGCACGTTCCGGCCGGCAGCGCCGGCCGCCCGCTACGCGGATGGCGGCCGGGTCGCGACCATCGATCCGCGCTCGCCGAACCGCGCGAACCACGCCGCTGCGTTCGGGTGCATGTCGCGCCACCCAAGCGTCGCGAAACGAAAGTCGAGGTAACCGAGCGCACAACCGAAGGCGATCGTCGCCAGATCGACGCGTTCGTCGAACCTGGCGGCCCGCGTTTCCAGAGCATCGAGCCCGCAGGCGACCTTGTCGAGCTGGGCCGCGGTCCACTCGCGCCAGCGCAGTTCCTCGGGGCGCAGCGCCCCCTCGTAACGCGTAAGCAGCGCCGCGTTCAGGACGCCGTCGGCCAGCGAATGCTCGGTCAGCACGCTCCAGCGCGCCGCGCCGTTGCGCGGAATGAGCTTGCCGTTACCGAGAACGTCGAGATACTCGACGATCACCCGGCTGTCGTAGAGCACCGTGCCGTCGTCGGTAATGAACGTCGGCACCTGTCCCAGCGGGTTCTTTTCGATGATTGTCCTGTCCCGGTCGATGACGTGCGCCTTGGCCGGGAGGAGTTCGATGCGCTCGCGCAAACCCAGCTCGATCGCGGCAACCATGACCTTGCGGACGAATGGTGATGTGGCGGAGTAATAGAGTTTCATGAGGGTTTTCCTTCTTGGTGTAAGCGCGTCACCATTGTATCCGCGCGCGTTCAAGGCCGTAATCCAGGTTCACGCCGACGCCCTGATACCAATTGAAGCTTACGCGAGTTGGACGATCGCGTTGAGCCGGTCGCAAACGTCCTGCAGAACCGTGGACGTTACCTTTCCCCATGGATGCCGCCGGGCGTTGCGCGCCCGCCAATCGAACGACTTCGGCTGGTCGGCCAGGATGAAGCTCTCGCGTGTCGAGTCGCGCGGGTTCGCGACCGCGAAGGGGTTCGGATGTCGCCGACTTGTCATCGCGCAGCCTATAACGAGCCCGGTCTTGTCGTTGAAGGCTCGCGGCGAGAGCACGAGGAATGGGTGTGAACCCGCCATTTCGCGACCGGCTTGCGGCGAATGATCGATACAGATCATTTCGCCACGGTCAGGCGCCCAGCCGCGTCCGCGGGCCCGCGGGCCGGGGCCCTGTCTTCGCGTCATGCGACCTCGCGACCGACCGGCGCGCCGTAGTCGACCTCACCGAGGTCATCGTCGGGCTTTATCTGCGCCAGCAGCTCCGCAAGCAGGGGTTTCCGCTTGGCCGGCGTGATCACGATCCTCCCCGCCTCGGCGGACAGCGTCACCGGTTCATCCGGATCGATCCCGGCTCGATCGAGCACCTCGCGCGACACGCGCACGGCGCGACTGTTTCCCCACTTCGAAATGCGTGTTTCCATAAGGCCTCCGATGGATATCCATTGTATCTACATCGGAGGAAATGGCAACCAGACAGAAGGGCGATTACAGCAGCGGACTCAGCAACCGCGCGAGATTCTCGGCGACCTTGATCAGCGGCCTGCGCTCCTGCCAGGCCTCGAGGCTCAGCATCTCGCCGTCGCGTAAATAGCGCGCCTGCTCCTTGCCGACAAGCGCGCATACCTGTGCGTCGTAGAGCAGCACCACGATCTCGGCATTGAGCGCAAAGGAGCGTATGTCGAGGTTCGACGAACCGATCCACGCAATCGTATCGTCGATGGTCACGCATTTCGCATGCAGGAAACGTTTTCCGTAACGGCAGATCCGAACCCCGGCTTCCATCAGCTCGTCGTAATACGAGCGCTGGCCCAGACCCACCAGGTACTGATCGATCTGCAGCGGCA
>VBCL01000329.1 GCA_005888865.1 Betaproteobacteria bacterium
AGGGCGAGGGCGCCGACGCGCTCGGCCAGCGCGACGCGCCGCTCGAAGTCCGCCGGATCGTTGCTCACGCGTCCGATCATCAACAGCGGCCGCTTGGCGCCCCGCAACCATTGCGCGATCTCGGCGACGGCTTCATCAGGTGGCACTGCGGTAACCGGCATGGGAAATCGGTCGAGTGCCGGCATCGGTTCGGGACTGCCCAGCGCTTCTTCCTGGAGGCCGGCATCGAGGCCGACGTACATGGGACCTTGCGGCGCCGTCTGCGCGATGTGCCACGCGCGCAGTATGGATTCCAGTGCGGCCTTCACCGATCCCGGCTGGTTGTCCCATTTGGTGTAGTGACGAACCAGCGCGGCCATGTCGCTGGTGGCGTGGATCCAGTCGACCCATGGCCGGCGCTTCATGGCATCGACCGGCCCGACGCCGCCCAGCAGCAGCATCGGAATACGATCGCACCAGGCGTTGAAGATCGCCATCGTCGCGTGCATCAGCCCGACGTTGGCGTGCAATCCGACGGCGATGGGCTTGCCCGTGACGCGGGCGTAGCCGTGCGCCAACGCCACGGCGCTCTCCTCGTGGATACACAGCAGCATCTCGGGGCGCGTGTTGCCGAGATAGTTGACCAGGCTATCGTGCAAGCCGCGGTAGCTCGCGCCGGGGGTGAGCGCGATGTAGGGAATTTCCAGCGCGCGCAGCATCTCCGCCATCGCGTCGCTGCCCCAGGCCGCGGCGCGGGCGATCGGTTCGCCAGTCGGCGCGGGCTTCATGTCGGTGATGAGATCGTCGGGCATTTGAACGTCGGACGCCACAGCGCCGTTGAACAGGACAAGATTGGAGCCAGATAAGTCTCGAGTTCAGGTAGCATACGGCCCCTGATCATCGTCCCCTGATCATGCCGCTCACCCATCTTCAGCGCCTCGAGGCGGAAAGCATTCACATCATGCGGGAGGTCGTCGCCGAAGCCGACAACCCCGTGATGCTGTATTCCATCGGCAAGGACAGCTCGGTCATGCTGCACCTGGCGCTGAAGGCATTCTACCCCGCCAAGCCGCCGTTCCCGCTGCTGCACGTCGATACGACGTGGAAATTCCGCGACATGTACACCTTCCGCGACGCCAGAGCCCGCGAGGTGGGGATGGAGCTGCTGGTGCACGTCAATCCCGAAGGGCTGGCGATGAACGTCGGCCCGATCACGCATGGATCTGTGGTGCACACCGACGTGATGAAGACGCAGGGATTGCGTCAGGCGCTCGACAAGTACGGCTTCGATGCCGCTTTCGGCGGCGCGCGGCGAGACGAGGAAAAGTCCCGCGCCAAGGAGCGGATCTTCTCGTTTCGTTCGGCACAGCACCGCTGGGACCCGAAGACGCAGCGTCCCGAGCTCTGGAAGCTCTACAACGCGCGCAAGCACAAGGGCGAGAGCATGCGGGTGTTTCCGCTCTCCAACTGGACCGAGCTCGATGTGTGGCAGTACATCTATCGCGAGAACATTCCGATCGTTCCGCTGTACTTCGCCAAGGAGCGCCCGGTGGTCGAGCGCGACGGCACCCTGATCATGGTCGATGACGAGCGCCTTCCCTTGCGCAACGGCGAGAAGCCGGCACTGCGCAAGGTTCGCTTCCGCACGCTCGGCTGCTACCCCCTGACGGGGGCGATCGAGTCGAGCGCCGACACGCTGCCGGCAATCATCGAGGAGATGCTGCTCACCAAGGTCTCGGAGCGCCAGGGGCGCGTGATCGATTTCGACACCTCGGCCTCGATGGAGAAGAAGAAGCAGGAGGGTTACTTCTGATGCAAGGCGCCGCCGAATTCACCGGCACGACCGCGGACGTCGGCGACTACCTGCGCGCGCAGGAGCAGAAGAGCCTGCTGCGTTTCATCACCTGCGGCAGCGTGGACGACGGCAAGAGCACGCTGATCGGGCGGCTCCTCTACGAATCGAAGCTCCTGTTCGAGGACCAGCTCGCCGCGTTGCAGGCCGACTCGAAGCGGATGGGCAAGGAGGGCGACCGGCTGGACTTTTCGCTGCTCCTCGACGGGCTCGCCGCCGAGCGCGAGCAGGGCATCACCATCGACGTCGCCTACCGCTTCTTCGCTACCGACACGCGCAAGTTCATCGTCGCCGACACACCCGGTCACGAGCAATACACGCGCAACATGGTGACCGGGGCCTCGACGGCGGACGCCGCGGTGCTCATCGTCGACGCCCGAAAGGGTCTGCTGGTGCAGACGCGCCGGCACAGCTATCTCGTGTCGCTGCTCGGCATCCGCCACATCGTCGTGGCGATCAACAAGATGGACCTGGTCGACTACGCGGAGAGCACATTTCGCGCGATCGTCGAGGAATACGCCGATTTCGCGGCGCGGATCGGACTCGAGGACGTGACGTTCATTCCGGTGTCCGCGCTCAAGGGTGACAACGTCCTGGTGCAGAGCGCGAACCTGCCGTGGCACCGCGGACCGACGCTCATGGGCTATCTCGAGACGGTTCCCGTCGACGAGGAGCGGCAACAGAAGGCGCCTTTCCGTTTGCCGGTGCAATGGGTCAATCGGCCGCATCAGAACTTTCGCGGCTTCGCCGGCACCATCGCGAGCGGCGCCATCGAGGCCGGCGCACGCGTTCG
>VBCL01000006.1 GCA_005888865.1 Betaproteobacteria bacterium
AAGACGCCGGCGGCCTGCGTGCCTGGGGCGAGGCTCATCAGCAACAGATCGTCACGCGACCAGGTCTTGATGCGCGCGGCTGCAGTGCCGAGGGCGACGCCGGCAACAGGCAGCAGCTGCGTCGGAGGCGTGTAGTTGACCGGCACGGACGTGTTCGACTGGTTGGAAAGCTTACGCCAGTCAAATCCGTCCGTGGCAGTGCTTGTACTTCTTCCCCGAGCCACACGGACAGAGATCGTTGCGGCCGACCTTCTGCCCGACACGAGTGAACGGCGGAGGCGCCACCGCCGTGGGCGGATCGCTGGCTGAAGCGGCAAGCGCTTCCTCGTAGCCGGCATGTTGGTAGCGGACGTTGGAGACTGCCGGCGCCTCTTCGACGGCCTGCACGTCCTGCTGCGAGCGCACCTGGACGGTCATGACGATCTTGACTACATCCTGCTTGATGCGGTCGAGCATGTCCGAGAAGAGCTCGAACGCTTCTCGCTTGTACTCCTGCTTCGGGTTCTTCTGCGCGTAGCCGCGCAGATGAATGCCCTGCCTCAGATGGTCCAGCGCCGACAGATGCTCGCGCCAGTGCTGATCGAGGGTTTGCAGCATCAGGTTGCGTTCGAATTGCCGAAACAGCTCGGCTCCGACGAGAGTCGCCTTCGCTTCGTACTGCTTGAGCGCCAGATCGCGCAGCCGCTCGCGCACCGTTTCGTCGGTGATCTCCGGTTCGTCCTTGAGCCAGGTCGCGACGCCCGCGCGCAAGTCGTAGTCGCCCGCCAGGGTCGTCTCGAGACCCGGGATGTCCCACTGTTCCTCGATCGACTCGGGCGGAATGTAGAGCCGCGTAGTGTCCTCGATCCGCCCCGCGATCATGTTGCGGATCGTCTCCGAAATATCGTCGGTCTCGAGCAGCTCGTTGCGCTCCTGGTAGATCACTCGCCGTTGATCGTTGGCGACGTCGTCGTACTCGAGCAGCTGCTTGCGGATGTCGAAATTTCTCGACTCGACGCGGTTCTGCGCCTTGGCGATCGAGCGGTTGACGATCGGGTGCTCGATCGGCTCGCCTTCGGGCATTTTCAGCCGCTGCATGATTCCAGACAGGCGCTCGCCGCCGAAGATGCGCAGCAGAGGATCCTCGAGCGACAGATAGAACCGCGACGAGCCCGGGTCCCCCTGCCGACCGGAACGGCCCCGCAGCTGATTGTCGATGCGCCGCGACTCGTGGCGCTCGGTGCCGATGATGTGCAGCCCGCCTGCGGCGATGACCTGGTCGTGAAGAACCTGCCATTCGGCGCGGAGCTTCCCGATCTGCGAATCCTTCTCTGTTTGCGACAGCGCTTCGTCTTCCCTGATCTTGAGGATCTGCGGCTCGACCGCGCCGCCGAGGACGATGTCGGTTCCGCGCCCGGCCATGTTGGTCGCGATGGTGATCATCTTCGGCCGCCCTGCTTGCGCGACGATCTCGGCTTCGCGCGCGTGCTGCTTGGCGTTGAGGACCTGGTGCGGCAGCTTCTCCTTGTCGAGGTATCCCGACAGCAATTCGGAATTCTCGATCGACGTGGTGCCGACCAGCACCGGTTGCCGGCGCTCGTAGCAGTCCTTGATATCTCCGGTGATCGCGTCGACCTTTTCCTGGAAGGTGCGGAAGACCTGGTCGTTCTCGTCGGCGCGGATCATCGGCAGGTTCGTCGGGATGACCACGGTTTCGAGGTGGTAGATCTGCTGGAACTCGAAGGCCCGCCAGGCGCTGGTACATCCGGAAGTAGTTCTGGAACGTGATCGATGCAAGCGTCTGGTTCTCACGCTGGATCGGCACACCTTCCTTCGCCTCGACGGCCTGATGCAGCCCATCGGACCAGCGCCGGCCCATCATCAGGCGACCGGTGAACTCGTCGACGATGATCACCTCGCCGTCCTGCACCACGTAGTGCTGGTCGCGATGGTAGAGCGCGTGGGCGCGGAGCGCCGCGTACAGGTGGTGCATCAAGGCGATGTTGTGCGCGTCGTACAGGCTCGTGCCCGGCGGCAGCAGCTTGGCCTCGGCGAGGATGTTTTCGGAGCGTTCGTGCCCGGCTTCAGAGAGCAGTACCTGATGCGCCTTCTCGTCCACCCAGTAGTCGCCGCTACCCTGCTCCTCCTCTTGCCGCTGCAGCTTCGGCGCAATGTCGTTCAGGCGGTAGTAGAGCTCGACGTTGTCATCGGCCTGCCCCGAGATGATGAGTGGCGTTCTCGCCTCGTCGATCAGGATCGAGTCGACCTCGTCGACGATCGCGTAATTGAGCCCCCGCTGGACCCGCTCGGAGGCCTGGAACACCATGTTGTCGCGCAGGTAGTCGAAGCCGAATTCGTTGTTGGTGCCGTAGGTGATGTCCGCCGCGTACGCAGCCTGCTTGTCGGGATGACTCATCTGCGACAGGTTGACACCGACAGTCAGCCCGAGGAAGCGATAAATACGGCCCATCCAGTCCGCGTCGCGCTGGGCGAGGTAATCGTTGACCGTGACGATGTGCACGCCCTGTCCGGCCAGGGCGTTGAGATAAGCCGGAAGCGTGGCGACCAGTGTCTTGCCCTCGCCGGTCTTCATCTCGGCGATCTTGCCGTTGTGCAGAACCATGCCGCCAAGGAGCTGCACGTCGAAGATCCGCATCTGCAGCGTCCGCTTCCCCGCCTCGCGGACGATGGCGAACGCTTCCGGCAGCACGGCGTCGAGCTCCTCGCCGTTGCCGACGCGCTCGCGCAGCGCGACCGTGCGCGAGCGCAATTCGTCGTCGGAAAGCGCGGCGGTCGTCGCCTCCAGGGCATTGATCCTGCGAACGGCCTGTCCATACTGCTTGAGCAGGCGCTCGTTACGGCTGCCGAATACTTTGGTGAGAATGTTGGAGATCATTTTTCGATAGCTGACGCCGCCGGCTGCAAAAAGCAAGGGGTGAGGATTCCCTCACCCCTGCCTAGGTTGGCGTTGTTGCAGGTCAGTTGGCAGACAGCAGGAACCGGGCTGGGTTCTGGGGCACCCCGTTCAAGCGCACCTCGAAATGCAGGTGCGGCCCGGTCGCCCGTCCGGTCGAGCCGACCGCAGCGATCTTCTGACCACGGAGGATGAAGTCGCCCTCCTTGACGAAGAGCCTCGAAGCATGCGCGTAACGCGTGACCAACCCGTTGCCGTGGTCGACCTCAACCATCTTACCATACTGGGGATGCACGTCCGCGAAGATGACCTTGCCGCTCGCCGCTGCGACGATCGGCGTCCCGGACTCCGAAGGGAAATCCAGACCCTCGTGAAAACTCTTCTGTCCGCTGAACGGATCGATCCGCCAGCCGAAGCTCGACGAAAGCCAGCCACCGTCCACCGGCGCCAGGCTCGGCAGGAATTTCTTGTTGATGGAGGTGCTCACAAGCAATGCTTCGAGCACCGTGAGCTGATCCGAGCGCTCCTCCACCGCATGCGAGAGCTCCGACAGCAGGGAACCGAACTCGTCGACCGAGAGATCGCGCGAGAGCGTTGGCGCGGGTCCGCCACGGCCCGGTGCCTTGCCCGGCTCGGACGGCGGCAGGTCCTTGGGCTTCAGGCCCGCCATTTGTGCAAGCCGTTCACCCAGCCCGTCGAGTTGCAGCAACTGGGCCTGCAACTCTCCCAACCTGACGGCCATCGCATTGAGGTGACCCTGAATGACCTCCTGGGTCTTGCGAGCTTCCTCCCGTTGGTCGTCGAGGAGAATAGCCTGAAGGAGCGGATGCTTGATCGAGGCCGCGTAGCGCAGCGTCACGTAATTGAAGAGGAGGGTAAAGGACAGAAACAGCAGCAACAAACCCAGGCCCCCAAGGGTCCAGTGTCTCCAGTCAAGCGTCAGGGTGCGCGCCCGGCCCATAGCGCCGGACACGACAATAATGTTCAAATGCCCTGCTCCCCTTGTTGCCAGAGCTCGCCTCACACGAGCCGTTCAACCGAACACCCGACTGCCTAATCCGTGCGACCCCTCCGCAACATCCTGTCCGCCGAAACTACGCTGGCCAGCCTTCTCGACCGCCGCGCGCGCGAGCTCGCCTTGCTGCACCTGCTCAGAACAACCCTGCCGCCGGCGCTTGCCGTCCAAACAGGCGTCGTCAGCGCGTCACAGGGCGAGCTCGTTCTTTCCGCCGCCAGCGGTGCCGCGGCGACGCTACTCCGCCATCGCGGACATGAGCTGGTCGAGGCGCTCTCGCGTGAGGGGTGGAAATTTACTGGAATACGGATCCGGGTGCAAGTCCGCCACAATCGTGCCGATAGAAGCAAAGTTCATGCTAAACAAATAGATGAGAAGTCTGCGGCCGCGCTTCGGGCGGGCGCCGATCGGGTCGCCGACCCGGAGCTCGCCGCCGCGCTCCGGCGGTTGGCCAACACTGCGCGGTCAGGTTCAGCCGACGAGCACGAGCCGTTCGAAGGCGTAGAAGACGAGGACCCCGAGCGACAAAAGTAGCGTGTAGACGACAACTAAGCCAATGAAACGCAAGTAGCGCCGGTCGCGCTTTACGAGATAGAGGGCTGCGGCGCCAGCGATGGCGGTCAGCGCAAGAAACAACAACAAACGTACTAGGACCACCGGCGGTCAACGGCGGCGATGCTTTCAGCTCGGCTGGAGTTCCCAGGCCAGAAATGCAGGCGGCACCTCTGCCGGCACGTCGAAGGTCACGAGGTCCCACGCCTCCGGACGTGCGAGCAGCGCCCGGGCAACAGCATTGTTGAGCGCGTGCCCGGATTTGAACGCAGCATACATTCCGATCAACGGATGGCCGAGCAGGTACAAATCGCCGATCGCGTCGAGCACCTTGTGTTTGGCGAATTCGTTGTCGTAGCGCAGCCCTTCGCTGTTCAGCACGCGTGTCTGGTCGAGGACAATCGCGTTCTGCAGGCTACCTCCGAGCACAAGCCCGGCTTCTCGCAACGCTTCGACGTCCTCCATGAAACCGAAAGTGCGGGCGCGGCTTACTTCCTTGGCGTAAGAGTGCTCGGCGAAGTCGATGACGACCTGGCGGTGCTCGGTCCCGAACACTGGATGCGGGAAGTCGATCGTGAAATCGAGCTTGAAACCATGATAGGGCTCGAAGCGCGCCCATTTGTCGTCCTGGCGGACCTCGACCGTCTCCTTGATGCGCATGTAGCGCTTGAGCGAGGACTGCTCCTCGATGCCGGCTGACTGGAGCAGGAAAACGAAGGGCGCGGCGCTCCCATCCATGATGGGGATCTCGGGACCGGCGACGTCCACATTCAGGTTATCGATGCCCAGACCCGCAAGCGCGGACATGAGGTGCTCGACCGTCGAGATCCTTGCGCCGCCTTGTTCCAGCGACGATGACAAACGGGTATCGCCGACGTAGCTCGCGTGCGCGGGGATCGCTGCGGAGTTCGGCAGATCGACGCGGTGAAAGACGATGCCGGAATCCGGCGCTGCCGGCCGCAAGGTCAAGTCGACCCGTGCGCCCGTGTGCAAGCCCACGCCGGTGGTCTTGATCGAGCTCTTGAGGGTTCGTTGTCTGAGCATGGCGGGCGCGGCCTCCCTCTCTACCAACGAGCGGCGCTGGTGTGATTCACGCGCCGGCTCAAGGAGTTAGCCGCGGCGATAGTATCATACATCTTCGACCGCCGTCTGCGATAGCCGTTGCCAGCCGCACGCCCGCGCGGCCCATTCATGGTTGCTTTTTGCACATTGTCACCTATTCATTTTTTCGTTCCCACCCCGCCGTCAGTCCGCCTGCTTTCTCAGGAACGCCGGGATATCCGAGGGATCGAAACCTCCCGTTGAGCGCCCGGTCGACGACGGCGTCCGGCCGCGGCGAATGACCGCGGGCGTGCGATCCAGGTGATCATAGTCGACCGACTCGGCGGTGGTGCCCAAGCCGTCGGTGCCTGTGCGCTCGACGACGTGCTCGACGACTTCCAGTCGTGGTTGTCGCGCCTTGGACGCACCGCTACCCAGACCGGTCGCGACCATGGTGACGCGAAGCCGGTCTTCCATCGTCTCGTCGATCACCGTTCCCACGATCACCATTGCGTCCTCGGCAGTGAATGCCTTGATGGTGTTCATGACCTCGTGGTACTCCTTCATCTTGAGCCCTGCCGAGGCGGTGATATTGACCAGCACTCCGCGCGCGCCCGCGAGGTTGACTTCTTCGAGCAGCGGGCTCGCTACGGCGCTCTCCGCAGCCTGGCGTGCGCGGTCGGCGCCGGACGCGTTCGCCGAACCCATCATCGCCATACCGATCTCGGACATCACCGTGCGCACATCGGCGAAGTCGACGTTGACGAGTCCGGGATAGTTGATCACCTCGGCGATTCCCGCGACGGCGCTGTGCAGGACCTCGTTTGCGGAGGCGTAGGCGTCGAGCACCGACACTTCCTCGCCGAGTACCTGCATCAGCTTGTCGTTGGGAATGATGATGAGCGAGTCGACGATCTTGCCGAGCTCGTCGATGCCCGCTTGCGCGACTTTCTGACGCTTGCCCTCGAACTTGAAGGGACGGGTCACGACCGCGACCGTCAGAATCCCGCGCTCCTTGGCGACCTGCGCGACAACGGGTGCCGCACCGGTGCCGGTGCCGCCGCCCATGCCGGCGGTGATGAAGAGCATGTCCGCGCCCTCGATCGCCTCGGCGATGCGGTCACGATCCTCCATCGCCGCGTCGCGTCCGATCTCCGGCCGTGCGCCGGCGCCCAAGCCGCGGGTCAGCGCGCTGCCGAGCTGCAACTGCGTGCGAGCGGTCGAACGCTTGAGCGCCTGCGCGTCGGTGTTGGCGGCGATGAACTCGACCCCGCTCACACCTCTGCCGATCATATGCTCGATCGCGTTGCCACCGCAGCCACCTACGCCGATGACCTTGATGACGGCTTCTTGCGGACTTTCGTCGATGATTTCAAACATGATGTGCTCCTTTGTTCCTGTCGAATTGAAGGGGTTGTGGCTCTACGCTCTCGTTTTTTCGGGTGATGTTTGGTAGTACTTGCCGCCGAGAATCGACGGGCTCAGCCCGCGATTCTCGGGAAGAACAACCCGGCGAAAGTAGGGGTGCACTTTCGCCGGCATTCAAAAATTCGCCTTAAAAATTCGCCTTGAACCATTGCTTCATCCGTCCTGCGACGTTCGTCAGTCCGCCGCCCTGAGCGCGCGTGGCTTCCGCGCGCAG
Organism: Betaproteobacteria bacterium; assembly: GCA_005888865.1. Classification (GTDB taxonomy): domain Bacteria; phylum Pseudomonadota; class Gammaproteobacteria; order Burkholderiales; family Casimicrobiaceae; genus PALSA-1003. The sequence goes on from VBCL01000006.1 coordinate 7,144, forward strand.
GAACTGCTCGCGCCCGTCGAGCAGCAGCCCCACCGCCGTTGCGTAGCGCGGGTTCCGCACGACGTCTGCGAGCCCGCCGATGTACGCAGGCACGCCAATGCGCACCGGCAGGTGAAAGACTTCCTCGCCGAGCTCGATCATTCCGGCGAGGAGCGCCGAGCCCCCGGTGAGCACGATGCCCGAGGAGAGGAGTTCCTCGAAGCCGCTGCGCCGCAGCTCCGCCTGCGCCAGTGTGTAGAGCTCCTCGATCCGCGGCTCGATCACTTCGGCGAGGGTCTGATGCGACAGCTTCCTCGGTCCTCGATCGCCGACGCCGGGCACTTCGATTACGTCGTTCGGGTTGGCGAGCTGCCGCAGGGCACAGCCGTGGCGAAGCTTCAATTCCTCGGCGTCCTTGGTCGGGGTGCGCAGCGTCATTGCAATGTCGTTGGTCACCTGATCGCCCGCGATCGGGATCACCGCCGTGTGTCGGATCGCACCACCGGTGAACACCGCGAGATCGGTCGTGCCTCCGCCGACGTCCATCAGGCACACGCCCAGTTCCTTCTCGTCGTCGTTGAGGACCGCCTGCGCGGCGGCCAGCGGCTGCAGCATGATGTCCTTCACCTCCAGCCCGCAGCGACGCACGCACTTGGTGATGTTCTCGACCGCAGACACTGCGCCGGTGACGATGTGGACCTTCACCTCGAGGCGCACGCCGCTCATGCCGAGCGGCTCGCGCACGTCTTCCTGACCATCGATGATGAATTCCTGCGGGAGGATGTGCAGGATCTCCTGGTCGTTGGGAATGGCGATGGCCTTGGCGGTCTCGACGACGCGGTCGATGTCGGCCTGGGTGACCTCCTTCTCCTTGATCGCCACCATTCCGCTCGAGTTGAGACTGCGGATGTGTCCTCCGCCGATTCCGGTATAGACCTCGGTGATCGTGCAGTCGGCCATCAGCTCGGCTTCCTCCAGCACGCGCTGGATCGAGGCCATCGTCGCCTCGATGTTGACGACCACGCCTTTCTTCAGGCCCCGCGAGGGCTGCGCACCCAGCCCGATGATGTTCAGCCGCTTCTCGGGCGAGATCTCGGCGACGATCGCGACGATCTTCGACGTTCCGATGTCGAGGCCGACGATGAGGTTCTTGCTGTCCTTCACCATGCTGGCTGTCCCTTATCCCGCTTTCCTCACCGGCTTTTCCTTGAATCCCGGCATCCGCATGGCAAAACCATTGCGATAGCGCAGATCGACGTATTCGGTACCCGTCCCTGCGCGCGCGAGTGCGGCGACGGTCCGCCCGTAGTAGAGAACGAAGCGCGACAACCGCTCGCCCGCCTCGTTGCGTCCGAGCTCGATCGTGAGCGGCGCCTTGCCGGCGGTGCGCAGCTCCCACCCGCCGCGAGGCGACAGGGTGAGCTCCGCGATCGCGAGCGCTCGCGAAGCCAACGCGGCCCCGAACTCCCGGAAGCGCGTGGCGACGAGCGCGGCGCTGCCTTCAGGCCCGGCGAGTTGTGGCAGGTCGCCGGCAAAGTCCGCGGAGAACACCTCGCCCTCGGTGCCGACCAGCGCGCCTTCGGTCCAGCGCGCGAGCGGTTCGTGCTCGACGAGCATCACCTGCAGCCGGCCGGGCCATTGCCGGCGCAACTCCACGCGCTTCACCCAGGGCACGCGTTGCAGCGAGGCACGCGCCTCGGGGAGGCGCAGCGTGAAGAACGTCCCGCGCAATTCCTCGCGGATGACGGCCTGGATGTGCGCTGGATTCGCGCGTACGAGCCGGCCCTCGATGACCACCTGGCGCAGCGCGAACACCGGCTGGCGCACCGCCCATGCGACGGCACCCCACGCGAACATCGCCACCGCCGCGAGCAGAACGACGAGAGCGAGTCCGTTCAACTGGCGCGGGTTATCCCACATGCGCGCCTCGCAGGATCTCGATGCAAAGATCGGGGAACGCGATCCCCGCCTGTTTCGCCGCCATCGGGACGAGGCTGTGCCCGGTCATTCCCGGCGACGTGTTCACTTCGAGGAACTGCCACGACCCGTCGGGGCAGAGAATCAGGTCGAGCCTGCCCCAGCCCGTAGCGCCGACGAGCAGGAAGGCCTGCAGCGACTGCGCCTGAATCGCGCGCTCCGTCGCGTCGGGGATGCCGCTCGGGCAGTAGTAGCGCGTCTCGTCGGAAAAATACTTGTTGTGGTAATCGTAATTGCCCTGTGGCGCCTCGATCCGGATCAGCGGCAGCGCGCGATCATCGAGGATCGACGCGGTGAGCTCGATCCCGGAGATGAATTGCTCGGCGAGCACCAGATCGTCGTGCTCTGCCGCCGCCCGATACGCGATCGCCATCTCGTCGTGATCCACCGAGGCCACTTTCGTGAGGCCGATGGTCGAGCCTTCTCGCGCGGGTTTGACGATCAGCGGCAGACCCAGCTCCGCGACGACGGACCACCAGTCCGTTTGCGCGTCGACCATGCGATAGCGCGGCGTGGGAATACCGCTCGCGAGCCACACCAGCTTGGTTCGCCACTTGTCCATCGCGAGGGCGGAGCCCATCACACCGCTTCCCGTGTACGGGATGCCGAGCACTTCCAGCGCCCCCTGCACCGTGCCGTCTTCGCCGAAGCGTCCGTGCAGCGCGATGAACGCGCGACTGAAGCCCTGCGTTTTCAGCTCGTAGAGCGAGCGCTCGGCAGGATCGAAGGCATGGGCGTCGACGCCTCGGCTCTTCAGCGCCGCGAGCACTGCGTTGCCGGACAGGAACGAAATCTCGCGCTCCGAGCTCGGGCCGCCCATCAGTACCGCCACTTTGCCGAACTCGTTCATGCGATTCCCGCGCTCCGCGCCGATTTGTCCAGTTGATGGGCGGCTGCTTCGCCCTCCCGCACCGCCCGCTTCGCGGCACCGGGTCGGGCTCGCCCCATCAGCACAGCGACTTTTCCGAATTCGCTCATGCGACGTCCCCGATGATGCGTACCTCGCGCTCGAGCGTGACGCCGGTCCGCGTCGCGACGACTTGTTGGACGCGCTCGATCAATCGCTCGATGTCCGCTGCGCTCGCCTGGCGCTCGGCGTTGACGATGAAGTTCGCGTGCTTGTCCGACACCCTTGCGCCGCCGATCGAAAAGCCCTTCAGACCCGCGCTTTCGATGAGACGCGCCGCGTGATCGCCCGGCGGATTTCGAAACACGCTGCCGGCGTTGGGCTGATCGAGGGGCTGGCTCTCTAGCCTGCGTGCGAGAAGCTCCCTGATCCGCGCGCGCGCGGCGTCACCGTCGCCGGGCGCAAACCGGAACCACGCGGCAGTGAAGATGCCGTCGGCGGCGCGTCCGTCGGCGCGCTTGACGCTGCGATAGCCGACGGCGTAGTCCGCGGGCGTGCGGATGACAAATCCTCCGTCGCGCGTCACCAGCTCGACCTTCGCGACTTGAGCCCACGTTTCGCCGCCGTAGCAGCCTGCGTTCATCGCCAGGGCGCCGCCGACCGTACCGGGGATCCCCGCCAGGAATTCGGCGCCTGCGCAGCCGTGCCGCGCCGCGAAGCGCGCGAGCTTCGGACACGCGACGCCGGCTTCGGCATAGGCGAGCCCGTCGGCCACGGCCAGCATGCCGCCGGGGTTGTGCAGCAGAACGACGGCGCCACGTACGCCGCCGTCGCGCACCAGGGTATTGCTGCCCAGGCCCAGCACGGTGACCGATTCGAAAATCGGCAGCTGCCGCAGAAACAGCGCCAGATCGTCGCGGTCCGCGGGGACGTAGGCGACATCGGCGTGACCGCCGGCGCGCCAGGACGTGTGCGGCGCAAGTGGCGCGTTCAGCGTAAGCACGCCGCGCAGACCGGTGAAGTTCCGTGGCTCGACCATATTCATGACGCGGCCAGCGCAAGCTGCTGCGCGACGCTGCCGATCGATCCGGCGCCCATGGTCAGCACCACGTCGCCATCGCGCGCGATCGAGGTGATCGCCTCGGCAACCTCGGCGACGTCCTCGACGAACACGGGCTCGATCCTGCCGGCAACGCGCAGGGCGCGCGCGAGTGCACGACCGTCGGCGGCGATGATCGGCGACTCGCCGGCGGGGTAGACCTCGGTCAGCACCAGCGCGTCGGCGCTCCCCAGGACCTTGACGAAGTCCTCGAACAGGTCGCGGGTGCGCGTGTAGCGATGCGGCTGGAACGCGAGCACCAGGCGACGCCCCGGGAACGAGCCGCGGGCCGCGGCGATGGTCGCTGCCATTTCTGCCGGATGATGGCCGTAGTCATCGACGAGCGTATAGCGGCCGCCCCCGGCAATCTCGACCTCGCCGTGGCGCTGGAAGCGCCGCCCGACGCCCTTGAACTCGGCGAGCGCCTTGGCCACCGCGGCATCGGTCACGCCGACTTCGCGGCCGACAGCGATCGCGGCGAGTGCGTTCTGCACGTTGTGCACGCCGGCGAGGTTGAGCTCGACGTCGAGGTCGTCTCGGCCTTCGCTGCGAGCGACGAAACGCATCCGGCCCGCGACGTGCACGACCGCTTCCGCGCGAACCCGCGCCTCCTGCGCGAGGCCGTAAGTAACGATCGGCTTGGTGATCACGGGCACGATCTCACGCACGTTGGCATCGTCGATGCACAACACCGCCGCACCGTAGAAAGGAAGCCGCAGCACGAAATGCACGAACGCTTCCTTGAGCCTGGCGAAGTCGTGGCCGTAGGTTTCCATGTGATCGGCGTCGATGTTGGTGATCACCGCCAGCACCGGCTGCAGAACGAGGAACGACGCGTCGGACTCGTCGGCCTCCGCCACGAGAAACTCACCGCTGCCGAGCCTTGCGTGCGCGTCGGCGGACAGCAGTCGGCCGCCGATGACAAAGGTCGGGTCGAGTCCACCCTCGGCGAGCACGCTCGCGATCAGGCTCGTCGTTGTCGTCTTGCCGTGGGTGCCCGCGACCGCGATCCCCTGCTTCAGGCGCATGAGCTCGGCGAGCATCAGCGCGCGCGGCACCACCACGATGCCTTGTTCGCGCGCCGCGACGAGCTCCGGGTTGTCTGGCGCCACCGCGCTCGACGCCACGACGACGTCGGCGCCGGCAACGTTGGTCGCGGCGTGGCCGATCGTCACGCGAGCGCCGAGTCCGGTCAGCCGCCGCGTCGCCGCGCCGGGCGCAAGATCCGAACCGCTGACGCCATAGCCCTGAGTAAGCAGCACTTCCGCGATACCGCTCATCCCGGCTCCGCCGATGCCAACAAAGTGCACGCGCTTGACCTTGTGCTTCACGTGCGCTCGGCTTCCGCAACGCACGCCGCGGCGACGCGCTCGGCGGCGTCCGCCCGCCCGACGCGCCGTGCCGCGATCGCCAGATCGCGAAGACGCTCGCGCGTGCTGCCGCGGATGAACTCCGAGAGCCGCTCCGGTGTCAGCTCGGCTTGCGCGATCAGCACCGCACCCCCGGCTTCCACCAGAAAGCGCGCGTTCCGCGTCTGCTCGTCCGCGATCGCACCGGGCAACGGCACGAGCACGGCGCCCACGCCGACCGCGGCAAGCTCGGCGACGGTGAGCCCGCCGCTGCGGCAGATTACGAGATCCGCCTCGGCGTAGCGGCGCGCCATGTCGACGATGAAGGGCACGCATTCCGCGTCGACGCCGGCTGCAAGGTACGTCGCGCGCAGCGCTTCGATATGCTTTTCGCCCGCCTGGTGGGTCACGATCGGTCGCGAGTCCACGGGCAGCAGCGCGATCGCGGCAGGTACTCGCTCGTTCAGCGCAACCGCGCCGAGGCTCCCCCCGAGCACCAGCAACTTGAGCGCGCCATTGCGCCCATGAAAACGCTCTTCGGGCGGCGCAACCGCACCGATCTCTTCACGAACCGGATTGCCCACCCACTCCACCTTCGCAGCGTGACGGCCGCCGAGCGCATCGGGAAATCCGAGCAGAATGCGATCGGCGCCGTAAGCCAGGATCCGATTGGCGAGCCCCGCGACCGCGTTCGCGTCGTGAATCACCAGGCGTTTGGCGAACGCGACGCCCATCAACGCGCCGGGGAACGACGCGAAGCCGCCCAGGCCCAGCACGACGTCGGGCATGCGCCGGCGGATCACGCGCGCGCTCTGCCAGAACGCGAAGAGCAGCGCGAGCGGCCCGAACAGCAGCCGCCTGAAGCCCTTGCCCCGCACCCCGACGAAATGGATCGCCTCGAAGTCGAGGCCGTGTTGCGGGACGAGCTTCGCCTCGAGACCTTCGCGCGTCCCCAGCCAGAATACCCGCCAGCCCTTGGCGATCAGCCGTGCCGCAACCGCCAGTCCAGGGAACACGTGTCCCCCGGTGCCGCCGGTAGTAATCATGACGGTGCCGGTCATACCGTAAACCCCCGGAGCAGCCTGCGGTTTTCATAGTCCACACGCAGGAGAATCGCGACCGCGATGCAGTTGGCCACGATGCCGCTGCCGCCGAAGGAGAGCAGCGGCAAAGTCAGCCCCTTGGTAGGCAGCACGCCCATATTGACGCCGATGTTGATGAAGGCCTGCACGCCGAACCAGATGCCGATGCCGTGTGCAGTGAGTGCGGCGAACGCCCGCTCGAGTCGAGCCGCCTGGCGGCCGATCGCGTACGCGCGTGCGAGCACCCAGGCGAACAACAGGATGACCACCATGACTCCGGCGAAGCCCAGCTCCTCGGCAATGACCGCGAGCAGGAAATCGGTGTGCGCCTCGGGAAGGTAGAGCAGCTTCTCGACGCTCGAACCCAGGCCGACACCGAACCATTCGCCGCGACCGAACGCGATCAGTGAATGCGAGAGCTGGTAACCTTTGCCGTAGGCGCAAAGCGCTGCAGGCGATAGGGCGCGATGCTGATCAGCACCCAGAGGGCGATCGGCAGCAGCACGGAGAGGCCGAGCAGGAGCCGCCAGTCGAGGCCGCCCAGAAACAGAATGCCGAAAGCGATCGCGACGATCACGACGCAGGCCCCGAAGTCGGGCTCGTGCAGCAGCAGCGCGCCGATCAGCGTCATCACCGCGAGCACCGGCAGGAACCCGCGCAGCAGCGTTTGCTTGAGCGGTTGCTCCGCGTGCAGGAACGCCGCGCGGCGCACCGCGTAGCTCGATGCGTAAAGCACGACGAGGAGCTTCATGAATTCGGACGGCTGCAGGTTCACGAGCCCGAGGGACAACCAGCGCTTGCTGCCGTTGATCGATCGCCCGATGCCCGGGACCAGCACCGCGACGAGCAGTGCGGCGCCGAGCATGAACAGGTACGGAGCAAGCGCATGCCATACCTTGACCGGCACCTGGAAGGCGATCACACCGGCCGCGAGGCCCGCGACGACGAACACCGCGTGCCGGGCGAGGAAGTACCACGGCCGGTAGCCGGTATATGCCGAGGCCTCGGCGGTCGCGATCGATGCTGAGTACACCATGACGATGCCGATCGAAAGCAGCAGCAGCGCGGACCAGGCGAGCGTGGGGTCGTAGACAAGCATCGCGCGGCTCTCTCGCGGCGCGCCGACGAGCGGCGAAAACTTGGGCAGCGTGGCGAGAAAACCGTCTCTAGGCATGGAGAGCCTCGCGGGCGTGTGCCGCCACAGCGGCCTTGAAGCGATCGCCGCGATCCATGTAGTCGCGGAACATGTCGAGACTGGCGCACGCGGGCGAGAGCAGCACCGCGTCGCCGGAGCGCGCCCGCGCGATGGCCCGCGCAACCGCAACCTCGAGCGCGGGAGCGAACTCGACAGCGGGAGCGGCACCCGACAGCGCTGCGGCGAGCGCCGGTGCGTCGCGGCCGAGCAGCACAACTGCGCGGCAATGCGCCTCGACGGCTGCCTTGAGCGGCGCGAAGTCCTGCCCCTTCCCGTCGCCGCCGGCGATCAGCACGACGGGGCGTTCCATGCCAGCGAGCGCGGCGAGCGTCGCGGCGACCGTCGTTCCTTTGGAGTCGTTGACGAACAATACGCCGCCGATGTCAGCGACGCGTTCCATGCGATGCGGCAGCCCCTGGAACGCGCAGAGCGCCGCGAGCACCTTGTGGTCGATCTTCGCTACCGTCGACGCAAGTGCAAGGGCCGAGAGCGCGTTCAACGCGTTGTGACGTCCGACCAGCTTGAGCTCGCTCGCCGCAGTGAGCAGCGCACCGCCGCGCGCGAGCCACGCGCTGCCTTTGCGCTCGACCAGACCCCAATCGTTCTCGCTTTCCGGCACGCCTTCGCCAAACGTCTGCACGACCCGGCCGGCGCGCCGCATCGCGAGCGAGCGTGCATCGTCGCGATTGAGGATCTGCTCGCCATCGCCCTCGAAGATGCGCGCCTTGGCCGCCGCGTATTCGACCATGCCCGGGTAGCGATCGAGGTGGTTCTCGGTGACGTTGAGGACAGCAGCTGCGACAGGCCTCAAGCTCACCGTCGTCTCGAGCTGAAAGCTGGAGAGCTCGATCACGAACACGTCGGGCCAGGGCGCTCCGTGCTCGTGGGCCGAGAGCACGTCGAGCACGGGCTCCCCGATATTACCCACGCTCGCCGCGACGAGGCCCGAAGAACGCAGGAGCTCGGTGGTCAGTGCGGTCACGGTCGTCTTGCCGTTCGATCCGGTGATCGCCAGCACCTTCTGAGTCGGAGGCAGGGCGCGCGCGAAGAGCTCGACGTCGCCCACCAGCTCTACGCCACGCGCGACCGCGGCGCGAACTGCGGGTAGGTCCTTGCTGAGCCCCGGGCTGATGACGATCATCTGCGCATCGGTGAGCGTCGCCTCCACGATGGGGCCCGTCGTCACTGCGATCTGCGGCAGCTCGGCGCGAAGCTGAGATGCGCGCGGCGGATCGGTGCGCGTGTCGACAACGGTGACGCGCGCACCGTGGCGGGTCGCCCAGCGCGCGGCCGACAGCCCGGTGATCCCAAGCCCGAGCACGACGACATGGCGACCTTTGAGCGTCATCGCTAGCGCAACTTCAAGGTGGAGAGACCGAACAGCACCAGCAACATCGTGATGATCCAGAAACGAACCACGACTTGGTTCTCTTTCCAGCCCTTCAATTCGTAGTGATGGTGAATCGGCGCCATGCGGAAGACGCGTCTGCCGGTCAGCTTGAACGACGCGACCTGGATCACCACCGACAGCGTCTCGACCACGAAGACGCCGCCCATGATCGCCAGCACGATCTCCTGGCGGACGATGATGGCGATCGCTCCGAGCGCGGCACCGAGCGCCAGCGCGCCGACATCGCCCATGAAAACCTCCGCCGGGTAAGCATTGAACCAGAGGAAGCCCATGCCCGCGCCGAAGATCGCCGCGCAGATGATGGCGAGCTCGCCCGCGCCGGGAATGTGCGGCAGCAGCAGATAGCCCGAGAAGTCGGCGCGGCCCATCGCGTAGGCGAAGATGCCCAGCGCCACGGCGATCATCGCCGTCGGCATGATGGCGAGCCCATCGAGCCCGTCGGTAAGGTTCACGGCGTTGCTCGCGCCGACGATCACGGTGTACGACAGCGCGATGAACCCCCACACGCCGAGCGGATAGCTCACCGTCTTGAAGAACGGCACGATGAGATCGGCTTTGGGCGGCAGGTCGAGATTGAACCCGCTGAAGATCCAGGCGAGGAACAGCTGCAGGAACTGGCTGTTCGAAGGCGCCGAAACAGAAAACGCCAGATAAATCGCCGCAACCAGGGCAATCACGGATTGCGCGACAAGCTTGGCGCGCGCGGAGAGCCCTTTGGGATCCTGACGCACAACCTTGCGATAGTCGTCGATCCACCCGATCGCGCCGAAGCCCAGCGTGACAAGCAGCACCACCCAGACGAAGCGGTTCCTCAGATCCGCCCACAGCAGGGTCGTGATCGCGATCGAGACCAGAATGAGTGCACCGCCCATGGTCGGCGTTCCGGCCTTGATCAGATGCGTCGGCGGACCGTCGTCGCGCACCGACTGGCCGATCTTGTAGAGGGTGAGTTTGCGGATCATCCCCGGGCCGACCACGAAGGAGATGACCAGCGCGGTCATCGCCGCCACGACCGCGCGCAGCGTGACGTAGCTGAACACGTTGAACGCGCGCACATCGGCGGCGATCCAGTTGGCGAGCGCGAGCAGCATCAGTGGTTCCCGTGCGCCGCGCTTCCGGTGAGCGCTTCGACAACGCGTTCCATGCGCATGAACCGAGAGCCCTTCACCAGCAACGTTACATTCGGGCCGACGGCGGTCAGGTCGGTGCGAAGCGAAGCGATCAACGCGTCGATCGAGGCGAAATGCTCTCCGCCCGCGCCGAACGCAGCGACCGCATGCGCGGCCAGCTCGCCCGTGGTCAGCAGCCGATCCACACCCGCGGCGCGCGCGTACTCGCCAATCTCGCGATGGAACGCTCGTCCCTGGTCGCCGACTTCGCCCATGTCGCCCAGCGCCAGCCAGCGGGTGCCAGGAGCAAGCGCGAGCACCGCGATCGCGGCGCGCACCGAGTCCGGATTGGCGTTGTACGTATCATCGATGACCGGGGCGCCACCGATCGCCACTTTCGCTTCCATCCGGCCGGCGACCGCACGAAACGCCGAGAGCGCGCTCTGCACCGCGGCAAGACCCGCCCCCGCGGCCGTCGCGCCTGCGATCGCGGCCAGCGCATTGGACACGCTGTGGCGCCCCGGAACGCGAAGGTCGAATTGCGTGGCCCCGGCGGGCGTTTCGACGTCCACCGCGCTGCCCCAGGGTTCCGCACGATAGCGGGCGGAAATCGCCGCAGGCGCGAGCAGGCCGAAATCGCGCACCGAGATCGCCGCGCTCTCGGCGTTGCGTCTGCCGACGACTTCCCGCCAGAAGGCGGCGTATCCGTCGTCGGCGTTGATCGCAGCCACGCCGTCCTGCGGCAGCGCGTTCAGCGCCGCCGCGTGCTCGGCAGCGACTTCCGCGACGCTGTTCATGAATTCCTGGTGCTCGCGCTGTGCGTTGTTGATGATGGCGATCGTCGGTTGAGCGATCGATGCGAGCGACGCGGTCTCCCCCGGATGATTCATCCCGATCTCCACGGCTGCGGCGCGATGCGCGGCTCGCAAACCAAGCACGGTCAGCGGCAGGCCGATCTGGTTGTTGAGGTTTCCGGCCGTGGCGAGCACGTTCTCGTCGCCGAATTCGGCGCGCAGGATCGCCGCCGTCATCTCCTTCACGGTCGTCTTGCCGTTGCTGCCGACGATGGCGACAACCGGCAGCACGAAGCGCCGGCGCCAGAACGCGGCGAGCGCCCCGAGCGCGACGAGCGGATCGGCCACAGCGAGAAGGCTGCCTGTGACGCGGCCGGCGAGCGCTTCGGCACGATCTGCAGCGACGACCGCCGCTGCGGCGCCACATTGGAAAGCCTGGGCGACGAAATCATGACCATCGAAATGCTCGCCCTCGAGCGCCACGAAAAGATCGCCGGCCTGCAACCGGCGTGAATCGGTCGTGACGCGGGAGAAATCGACGTTCGCGCCGGAGAGCGTGCCGGCAATCGCGCGGGCCGCTGTCGCGGTGTCCATCATTGTCCGCCCCGTAAGGCGAGCGCGCGCGCAGCGTGATCGGCGTCGAGAAAGGGGTGCCGCACATCCGCCGTCTCCTGATACGGCTCGTGACCCTTGCCGGCAAGCAGCACTACGTCACCGACTCTCGCTTCGGCAATGGCCGTTGCGATCGCCGCCGCGCGATCGATCTCGACCGCGTAGCGGCGATTGCCCGTTTCCCGGATGCCGTGAACGATGTCGCTGGTGATCGCGCCGGGCTCCTCGCTGCGCGGATTGTCGCTGGTTACGACGACGCGATCGGCCAATCGCGCGGCGACCCGCCCCATCTCGGACCGCTTGCCCCGGTCGCGATCGCCGCCACAACCGAAGACGCACACCAGCTCTCCACCAACGGCGACCGCCGGACGCAGTGAGGTCAGCACCTTGTCGAGCGCGTCGGGTGTGTGCGCATAGTCGATGACCACCAGCGGCGCACCTTGACCCCCGAGGCGCTGCATTCGCCCGGGAGGCGCTTCGACCTCGGCGAGAAAGCCGATCGTCGGCTCCAGGGCGGCGCCACTCACCAGCAGGACACCGAGCACGCCGAGCAGGTTCGCAGCGTTGAACGCGCCGACCAGACGCGTGTGGATCTCGCCCTTGCCCCACGGCGTCTCGACCGCGAAGGCGAGGCCCGTGCTGCTCGCGGCGAGGTGCGTGCCGACGATGTCTGCGGCCCCGAAGCCGTAGGTCAGTACCTTGCGGCCGCGGCTGCGCGCCGCGTCGATCAGGCTCTGACCGAAAGGATCGTCGGCGTTGATCACGCCGAAGCGCAAGCCCGGCCAAGCGAAGAGCTTCGCTTTCGCCGCGCCGTACGCGGCCATCGTTCCGTGGTAATCGAGATGATCGCGCGAAAGGTTGGTGAACAGCGCGACGTCGAAGGCGACGCCGTTGACGCGTCCCTGATCGAGCCCGTGCGAGGAGACCTCCATTGCTGCCGCCTGTGCGCCGATCGATGCCAAGTGGCGCAACGTTTCGTGCAGCAGGGCGGCATCCGCCGTCGTATTGGGCGCGTCCTCGAGCGCGCCCCACAGCCCGTTGCCGAGCGTCCCGAGCACCGCCGCACGGCGGCCGGAAGCGTCGAGACCCGCCGCGATCCAGTGTGCGCACGATGTCTTCCCGTTGGTGCCGGTGACGCCAATCATCCACAGCTCGCGCGAGGGATGTCCGTAGATCGCGTCCGCGATTGCGCCGAGCCGCGCCTTCAGATCCTCGATGGGCAGGTGCGGAACCTTCCATTCACGATTCCACACGAACCCCTGCACGTCCCAGAGAATCGCGCCGGCGCCGCGCGCGATCGCGTCGGGGATGAACGCGCGGCCATCCTGACGCGTGCCGCGATACGCGGCGAACGCGTCGCCCGGACGCACCTGCCTGCTATCGGAGGTGATGCGCGCGATCGGCACCGCCAGCTTCGCGAGCAGCGCAGGAACTTCCGCGTCGGGCGCGGCGACTTCGGCGATCACGTTTCCTCGCGCACTTCGTTGCCCTCGGGTGGGAGGACCACGTTGCTGATCGGTGCATCGGGGGGCACGCCGAGCAGCCGCAGCGCCGTACCCATGACGCTGCTGAAGACCGGCGCGGCGACACTGCCGCCGTAGTACTGACCGCCGGAAGGCTCGTCGATCATGACGGCGACGACGAGCCTGGGATTCGAGACCGGCGCGAAGCCGACGAAGGAGGACACGTACTTGTTGGCATACGCGCCGTCTTCGAGCTTGTGCGCGGTGCCGGTTTTCCCGCCGACGCGGTAGCCCGCGACTTGCGCCTTGGGCGCGGTGCCGCCCGGCAGGACGACCATTTCCAGCATGTGCCGCACCTCGCGCGCAATCTCGGGCTTCAGCACGGGGCGTCCCGCGACCGGGCCGGCTTCCTTGAACAGGGTCACCGGTTTCAGCTCGCCATCGGTCGCGAACACGGTATAGGCGCGGGCGAGTTGCACCAGGTTGACCGAGAGGCCGTGCCCGTAGGCCATCGTCGCCTGCTCGATCGGCCGCCAGCTCTTCGCTGGACGCAGCCGCCCCGCCACCTCGCCCGGGAAACCGGTTTTCGGCGGCGAGCCGAACCCTGCGTTCGACAGCGCCGCCCACATGATCTCGGGTGGCAGCGAGAGCGCGATCTTCGCGGCGCCGACGTTCGATGATTTCTGCACGACCTGCTCCACGGTCAGGGAACCCTCGCGATGCGCGTCGTGGATCGTCTTGTTGCCGATGGTCAGCGTGCCCGGCGCGGTGTCGATGATCGTCATCGGCTGGACTTTGCCGGCCTGCAGTGCGGCGGCGATGGTGAACGGCTTCATGGTCGAGCCGGGCTCGAAGGTGTCGGTGAGCGCGCGGTTGCGCATCCGCTCGCGCACGGCACGGCTGCGATTGTTCGGGTTGTACGTGGGCCAGTTGGCGAGCGCCAGGATTTCGCCGGTGCGCGTGTCGAGAATGACCAGGCCGCCGGCTTTGGCCTTGTTGGCCTCGACCGCCGCCTTGAGCTCCCGGAAGGCCAGATATTGCAGACGGCTGTCGAGTGAAAGCGCGAGGTCGCGGCCTTCCTGCGGCGCGCGAAGGGCCTCGACGTCTTCGACCACTTCGCCGCGCCGGTTGATGATGACGCGACGGCTCCCAGGCACCCCGCCGAGCCACGACTGCTGGGCAAGCTCGATGCCTTCCTGGCCGACGTCGCCGTCGCCGGTAAAGCCGAGAATGTGGCCCATCACTTCGCCACCCGGATAGTAGCGACGGTATTGGTCGTCGTCGTGGATACCCTTGATGCCCAGCGCCGCAACGCGCGCGGCGACTTCGGGTGGGACCGATTTCTTCAGATACACGAAGTCCTCGCCCCCGCCGAGCTTTGCGGCGAGTGTGTCGGACGTGACCTCCAGCGTCGCCGCCAGCGCGCGAAGGCGTTCGGGTGTGGCCTCGACTTTCTCCGGCCACGCCCAGATCGCCTTCACCGGTGTGCTGATCGCCAGCGGATCACCCAGTCGATCGAGAATCCGTCCGCGGTGCGCGGGCACTTCCAGGTCGCGGCTATAGCGCGACGACCCCTGCTCCTGCAGAAAGTGCTTGTCGAAGCGCTGCAGGTAAAGCGAGCGCCCCGCGAGAAGCACGAAGAGGAGGAGCAGGCCGCCGAAAACCAGCGGCGCGCGAAGCGGCGGTAGCCTCGGCGCGGGCGCCTGGCGGGCTGCGCTCACCGTGCTCACCGCGGACGTCCTTCGATGACCTGCACGCGGCCAGGGCCCGGGAGCTGCATCTTGAGCTGCTCCCGCGCGATCTTCTCGACGCGGGCAGGCGTCGCCCACGTGCTCTGCTCGAGCTGCAGCTGGCCATATTCGACCTCAAAGCCACGCGTGAGCGCCTGCGCCCGCTCGAGCTCGACAAAAAGTCCGCGCGCCTGATAGCGTGAGGTCACCAGCGACAGCGCGCAGGCGATGAGCGTTGCCAGCAGAAGAACATTGAGCTTCACCATGCCGCAAGCGTCCCTTCGGTGCGCTCCGCCACGCGCAGATGCGCGCTGCGAGCTCGCGGATTCGCAGCGATCTCGGCATCTCGAGGGCGGATCGCGCGACCGATCAACTTGAGCGGCGGTACAGGCAGCGTGCGCGTCGCAATCGCCAAGCGCGCGAGCCGCGCATCGCCGCCATACGCCTGCGCGTGACGACGGAAGAACTGCTTCACGGGCCTGTCCTCGAGCGAGTGAAAACTGATGATCGCGAGCCGCCCGCCGAGCGCGAGCCGGGGCAGCACTCGCTCCAGGGCTAGCGACAATTCCGTGAGCTCCCCATTGGTGTGAATCCGTAGAGCCTGGAACGTCCGCGTGGCCGGATCCTGACTCCGATCACCCCGCCCGCGCGTGCCGACGGCTTTTGCCACGATCGCGGCCAGTTGCCCCGTCCGCTGGATGGGCTGGTGCGCGCGAGCCGCAATAATCGCTCTTGCAATCTGTTGAGCAAACCGTTCTTCACCATAGTCCCCGATGACCCCCCTGAGTTCACCTTCTGTGGCGCGGGCGAGCCATTCCGAAGCGGGCTGCCCGCGAGTTGGATCCATGCGCATGTCGAGCGGTCCATCGGCGCGAAAGGAGAACCCGCGTTCGGGGTTGTCGATCTGGGGCGACGAGACGCCGAGGTCGAGCAGCACGCCGTCGACGGTGTCGATGGCTTCGGCGTCCAGAACCTCCGGCAGCTCCGAGAACCAGGCGTGGCGAAAGCGAAAGCGCTGATCGCGGATGGCGGCCGCGGCAGCTTGCGCGGCAGGGTCACGGTCGAGAGCCAGGAGACGGCCGCGCGGTCCGAGCCGCTCGAGGATTTTTCCGCTGTGACCGCCCCGGCCAAAGGTAGCGTCGACGTAAGTACCGTTGTCCTTGATCGCCAGCGCGGCCACCGCTTCTTCGAGGAGGACCGGGACATGGCTGCCATCGGGCATCAGAGCGAGAAGCCGTCCAACTCGGGCGGCAGTCCACCGGCGGGAAACGCCAGCGAAAGTTCGGTTTGTTCGAGCCATTTCTGCTCGTCCCACAACTCGAATTTGTTGCCCTGTCCCACCAGCACGATACGTTTGTCGAGCGTTGCGTACTGACGCAGTGCGGGCGGCACTAGAATGCGACCGGCGCCGTCGAGCACGACATCGTCGGCGTGACCGACGAGCAGTCGCTGCAGCTTGCGAGTCTTTTCGTTGAAGCTCGATAGCGCCATCAGGCGCTGCTGGATGGGCTCCCAGGAAAGGAGCGGATAGAGCAAAAGGCAATGGCTCGGATCGGCGGTAAGGACCAGTCGCCCATCGCCCGGTTGCCCTAATGCCTCGCGATGCTTGGCAGGGACAGCCAGTCGGCCCTTATTGTCCAGCGCAAGATGGGTGACCCCCCGAAACACCGCCCGCCCTCCTCGGACGCCTCCCGGCCGCTGGCGCCCACTTTAACCCACTTTTTCCCACCGAGCGCCACTATAAGTGAATGCCAGAGCTTCGGTCAACATAATTGCAATCTCCGAACAAAGACTTAAGTTCGCTTGTTGCAAAATGTACAAATCCCGCGAAAAAATAGTGGGTTATGACGTTTTATCAAAGTAAATCCATAACTTAGGATCCCGTCCCGATCACTCTGTGCTCCACAACCGTTCGGTCCGCGGAAAGCGGCCTATGCCAAAAGCATCCGATTCATGGTTTTGCGGCGGCGGCTACGGATATGCGCGAAGAGTCGGTAACCAGCACAAGTGCGGGACCGATCCAGCCCTGTCGATGCTCGAATTCGCAAATGCTGCGATGGCCGCAACTCTCGCTTGGTGGCGGCGCGGAATGTTGCCGACTTCAAAGCGACGCGTCGCGGCGAATCGAAATATCAGGTTGCGACCGCGATCGTCGTCTCGGATTGTATGGCTCCCTGACTGACACTACACTCTCGCGCGTGCCAGCCGTCGTCAAACCGGAGGGTGACCCAGTGCCATGGCAGCATGTTGCTGTGCTGCTGGTCCTGACGACGATTTACGTTGCGTCGTACGGCTACTCCCTGGAGATTCCCGATTCGACAAGAGACATCTACACCGCGTATCGGATCAGCGTCGGACAGATCTACCCTCTGGAGGGCCCTGTTTTTGGTGGCGCGATGCATGGCGGTCCGGTGTGGTTCTACCTGCTGGCCATTCCGCTCATTCTTTACAAGTCCTGGCTCGCCGTGGCGCTGTTCGTGGGCATCGTCGCGGGATTGAAATTCATCCTCGCCTACGTTTGCGGCAGCCATCTCGTCGATCGGCGGTTCGGACTGGTTTGGGCGTTGGTGCTCGCGCTGCCCGGATGGTCGACGCTCGAGCAAGTAGCCTTCACCCACGTCAACCTGGCGGAGGCCTGCGTCCTGGCGACGCTCTACTTCGCGATCAGGGTCCGGGAACGGCCTGATCTTGGACGCGTGCTGGTGCTGGGCATCGCGTGCGGGCTCGCATTCCACGCGCACCCCACCACTGCGCCCGTCGTCCCGCTGTCGCTCGGAGTCGCGCTGCTCGCTCGACCGCAACTTCGCCGCACGACCGTCGTTTTTATTTTTTTCGCCGGGTTCCTTGCGCCGTTCACGCCTTATCTGGTGAGCCAGGTTCGAAATGGCTTTCCCGATTTTCAGACCAGTGCCGGCTACGTGACGGCCAACGTTCAGCTCAGCCAAGTCGCGAACGTGCCGACCATTGTGCGGTCGGTGCTGTTCGACGGTCCGCTATTGATCGTCAGGGATCTGATCGGTGTCCCGCCGCCGCGGGTGCGCTTTGTCGAAGCTGGCGTGATCGTCTTTCTGGTCGCAGCATTGGTCGGTGCGATACGGAGTGTCCGCGCAGCGGGAGGCGCGAGGATGCTCTGGCTCACCAGCGGCGGCGTGGCCCTCTTCGCGGTGGTGATCGCGTGCCTGCGAACCGAACCCCCGATCTACTTCGTACACGCCCTGATACGGTCGATCGCGGCGCTCGTTGCCGTCGGAATCCATACTTTCACGTTGAATCGTCTTGGTTCCAGGATCCTGTTCGCTTTCGCGTCTATCGTCATCGCGGGGCAAAGTCTCGTGTCGCTGACGGTCGCAGCCGAAATGGATCAGGGTGTGGGCACCCTGCCCGGAGTTGGCTACATATCCGCGGGTCTATCTGCCGAGCCATCCACGAACGTCTGGTTTCCGTCTCTCGCTCACGACGATAGGGGCAGATTTCTGTGCCGATACGGCGACCGCGTCGCAGTTCACGGACCGATGGCGTTCCTGGTCGACATGAACGTCGGTGTCGACGCGCTGATCCACTGCAACCGCATCCCGGATATCCAGCTCATCGGTGTGGGCGACAGCAATCGGACGCATTGGGTGAGCATGCCTCGGGACTTCTGGACACACGCCTCGCTGAGTCCGCGATGCTGGGTCGGCTCGTTGGGACTGGCGACGGAAATGAGCGTCATTGCGCCCGTCGGCAGCGTCGCGCGCGTATCCGGGGAAACGTTTCTTCCGCGACGCTTTCTTCAGGGACCGTCCAGCGAGCGGACGCTCGGTTTCGACATGCGTGCCGGACAGGTGCTCCTTTTCACAAACGTCATTCAGTGGTACATGCCGTGGCAGGTCCTGTCGGTGAAGGTCGACGGGCGGGAGATTCCGCCCCTCGCGGTCACAGCGGTTTCCCGCCTCTACGGGATTC
Source organism: Betaproteobacteria bacterium (assembly GCA_005888865.1). Classification (GTDB taxonomy): domain Bacteria; phylum Pseudomonadota; class Gammaproteobacteria; order Burkholderiales; family Casimicrobiaceae; genus PALSA-1003. The sequence continues at coordinate 25,736 of VBCL01000006.1, forward strand.
CCGCGGCGCCCGGAGTCGAGACCCATCGATGGAACGTGCGGTTTTCAGCGCCGGACACGGACAAGATCGACGTGGTGACGATCGGTCCGCCGGCGCGCGCGGTGGGCGATGCTCCATCGTGTGTTGACGCAGGGTGACGCCGATGGATGTACAAACCCGAAAGGCCGCCCCCCGGTTGTTGTCGCTGGTGATCCCGCTCTACAACGAGCAGGCGGTCATCGGTGCCTTTCATGCACGGCTCGCGGCCGTGCTCGATGGGCTCGCATCACCGGCCGAGATCGTGTACGTCAACGATGGCAGCACCGATCGCAGCTTGTCGCTGCTCCTCGATCTGCGCCAAGGCGACCCGCGCATCGCCATCGTCGATCTGAGTCGAAACTTCGGCAAGGAGCTGGCGTTGACCGCCGGCCTCGACCACGCGCAGGGCGATGCGGTGGTCATCATCGATGCCGACCTCCAGGACCCACCGGAGCTCATCCCCGAGCTCTTGAAGGGATGGGAACAGGGCTATGACGTCGTCTGCGCTAGACGGATCGCACGCGAGGGCGACACCTGGCTCAAGCGCCTGACCGCGGCGGCATTCTATCGCCTGCTGGAACGTTCGACGCGTATCGAGGTTCCACGCGATACCGGCGACTTCCGCCTGCTGAGCCGTCGCGCGGTCGATGCCGCCAAGTCGCTGCGCGAGCAGCACCGCTTCATGAAAGGACTGTTCGCATGGATCGGGTTTCCGCAGCTCGCGGTACCTTACCGCCGGGAGCCTCGGCACTCAGGACGCAGCAAATGGAGTTATTGGAAACTCTGGAACCTGGCGATCGAAGGATTGACCTCATTCACGATCGCGCCGCTGAAATTCGCGAGCTAT
>VBCL01000007.1 GCA_005888865.1 Betaproteobacteria bacterium
GCGCCGTTGGCGATGTCGCAGTAGATGTCGCGCTTCTTGTCGGACCGCCCGTAGCCCTCCATGTCGACGCTCCAGCAGACGAAGCCGCGGCGGGCGAACCAGTCCATGACCGACGAATCGGGACGGCCGGGGACGGTGAGATCGAACGTCGGTTGCGAGGCCATCGACGAGCCGTGGACGAACAGGACAGCGGGCTTGCCTTCGGGCGTGTCGACGTATTTCTCCCAGAGGAAGAGCCTCACCTCGCCATCGGGCGTCTGCTTCTGCGCCCAGTGCTCGATGCCGGTGACTTGCGTTGCCTTGTCCATTGCGCTGCTGCCTAGTCTATTTTTGCGCCGGTTTCGCGGATGACCTTGGCCCAACGTTCTTTTTCGTTACGGAAGAAGGTGCCAAATTCCACGGGCGTCGAACCGACGATCTCGATGCCGGCGGTCGTCATGTAAGTCTTCACTTCGTCGGTCGACAGCGCATGCACGACTTCGCGCTGGAGTTTGTCGATGATCGCGGGCGGCGTGCCCTTCGGCGCCATCAATCCCATCCACACATAAGCCTCGTACCCCGGCACGCCGGATTCCATCACCGTCGGCACGTCAGGCAACTGCGGCGATCGCTTTGCGCCGGTCACGGCCAGCGCCCGAAGCTTGCCGGCCTTGATATGGCCCACCATCCCCGCCGTTCCCGGAATCGCCATCTGCACCTGGCCGCCGATGAGATCGGTCGTTGCCTGGCCGCTGCCGCGATACGGCACGTGGTTCATCTTCATGCCGGTCATCGACGCCAGTAGCGCGGTGAACAGATGCTGGCCGCTGCCGTTACCCGACGACGCGTAGTCGATCTTGCCCGGCCGCTCCTTCACGTACGCGACGAATTCCTGGAAGGTCTTGACCGGCAGCGACGGTGTGACGACCACGACACCGGGCTCCCGGCCGATAAGCGAGATCGGCGCGAAATCGTCGACGGGGTCGTACGGCAGCTTGGGGTAAAGGGTCGCGCTGATCGCGTTGGTTTGCGAGGAGAGAAGCAGCGTGTATCCATCCGGCGGCGACTTGGCCACCGCGTCGGTACCGATCGTCGCGCCCGCGCCGGGCTTGTTCTCGACGATGACTCCGGCGCCCAGCCGTTTCGACATCTCCTGTGCGATCACACGCATCGGGCCGTCGACTGCGCCACCGGGCGAAAACGGCACGACGATGCGGATCGGGCGCGATGGATAGTCCTGCGCCGGTGCGCTCGTCGCCACGAAGGCCAAGAGCAACGAAGCCGCGAATGCGCACCAACGCCCGATCATGCGCGCGCCCTTTCGCGCAGCAGCTTCTTGATCGGCGCCGGCAATGCCGCGCCGGAGACGTCGGCGAGCGCCATCCACAACAGTCCCGGCTCTTCCGCGCGTGCCGACCAGCCGCGCACGGCGCACGGCTGCGGATGCAGCGTCAAGCGAAAGTGGGTGAAGCCGTGCTCGATCACCGGCAGCGGCGGGCCGAGAGCAACATCGGCGGCGAAGCGTGTCTGGCAATGCGCGACCACATCGGCGCCAGGAGCGAGCTCGGGCAGGCTCCACAGACCGGCCCAGATACCGGTGGCGGGTCGCTTCTCCAGCAGCACTTCGTCGCAGCGCTCGAGGAGCAGGATCGAGATTGCCCGCTGCGGCAGGACCTTCCTCGGTCGCGGCGCCGGTAACGCGTCGATGCGCCCGTCGCGCGTCGCAGCGCGGCGCTCGGCGCAGGCATACCGTCGCGCCCAGGTCCATCAACGCCTGGGTGTACGCCTCGATGCCGGTGTGAGGCAGAAGCCCCTCCGCGTGCCGCCAGAGCGCGCGCTCGACGTCCGGCTTGCCGGAGAATCCATCGATGCCCGCGTGTCGTGCCAGCACCCGCTTGACGTTGCCGTCGAGGATCGCCCCGCGCGTACCGAACGCGAATGCGGCGATCGCCGCCGCGGTAGAGCGGCCGACGCCGGGCAGCTCGGCAAGCGCTGCAGGCTCGCGCGGAAAGCTTCCGCCGTGCAGCGCGACGATCGTTTTCGCCGCGGCATGCGCGAGATGCGCTCGCCGGTAATACCCGAGCCCACTCCACAGGGCGAGCACGCGTTCGACCGGCGCCGCGGCAAGGCTCGCCACGTCGGGAAACTCCGCGACAAAGCGCCGGTAATACGGAATCACCGTCGCGACCTGGGTCTGCTGCAGCATGATCTCGGAGAGCCAGATGCGGTAGGGATCGCGCGTGCGCTGCCAGGGCAGATCATGACGGCCGCGTACCTTCTGCCAGGCCACGAGTCGCGACGCGAACGATCGCGGCATGCGCGTGACGGGTCCAGGCGCCTAGCGCGCGCCGAGGCGTTGGCGGGCCTTGCCGGCGGCTTCGGAGCTTGGGTACTTGGCCACGAGATCCTGGAGCGTGCGCCGTGAACCCGCGTTGTCGCCGAGCTCGACATAGCAGCTCGCGATATTGAGCATCGCGTCGGGCACTTTCTGGCTGTCGGGATAGGTCGCGACGAGCTGGCGCTGGGTGCCGATCGCCGCACGATAGTCCTTGAGCGCAAACTGCGCATTGCCGGCCCAGTACAGCGCGGAAGGCGCCAGCGGGCTCTTCGAATTGGCGCGTGCGAAGGCCTGGAAGCTCGTCACCGCGGCGGCGTAGTTGCCGCTCTTGAATTGATCCAGCGCCGCGTCGTAGGCGCGCTGCTCGGTGACGACGTTGGCTGCAGAAGCGAGGCCAGCCTGAGGCGCTCCCGGTGAGGCGGCGCCCGCGTTCGCGGGTGGCGGGCCTTCGGCGGGAGGCGGCGCGTTGGCCGCCGGCGCGCCGCCGCCCGATGCGCTTTCGAGCTTGCGCATGCGCGAGTCGAGGTCGAGATACAGATCGCGCTGGCGCTTCTGCGCCTGCTCGAGCTCGTAGGTGAGCACTTCGTACTGGCCGCGCAGCTTGGCGATGTCGGCCTTGATCGACTCGACGTCGCGCAACAGGTCGAGTAGCCCCTGACCCTTGACCGTATCCTCGACCGTGCCGAGCCGCTGGCTGATGCTGCTCTCCAGCTGGTCGACGCGGGCACGCAGCGCCTCGACGCGCCGGCGCGCCTCGTCGTCGTCGAACAACGCGGCGCGTGCAGGCGCACTCGCCAACTGCGCGCAAACGATAAGCGCCAGGAAAACGGACGTGACCGCGGCGCCTACGCGGTCACGTTGCGTGCCGCAGGTTCGCGCGGCTCCGCCTTGCTCAGTCACTGCGGTTCGATCGCATGATGTCTATGGAGGGCACGCCTTCGTCGCAGGCTCGACTCGGCTACTCACCCGCGTACACGAAGTCGTCGCGCCGGTTCTCGCCCCAGGCTGCTTCGTCATGCCCCGGGTTCCGTGGTTTTTCCTTGCCGAAGCTGACGGTCTCGATCTGCGAATCGGTCGCGCCGCCAAGCAGCATCATCCGCTTCGCGGCATCGGCGCGGCGCTGGCCGAGCGCGATGTTGTATTCGCGGCTGCCCCGTTCGTCGCAATTGCCCTGAATGGTCATGCGCGCCGGACGATTCGTCTGCAGATACTTTCCGTGCGCATCGATCAACGGCTTGTACTCGTCCTTGACCGCGTAGCTGTCGAAATCGAAGTACACGCTGCGCTTGGAAAGGATGTTGCGCGGATCGCGCAGCGGATTGGCGCCGGTCGACGTCCCGGTGACACCGCTGCCCGTCGTGCCTCCGGTCGCGGCACCCGGCGTTCCGGGTGCGACATTGCGCTCTTCGACGGCGGCTTTTTCCGGGGGCGGGTTGGTGGCGCATCCGGCCAGGAATGCCATCAGCACAACGCCTGTCCAAAGCGCGTGCCGTAAATTGGTTTGTTCGAGCTTACTCATAGGATCTCCTGTTCTTGTTGCCTACTGGTTGCTATTTGAGCAGCGGGCCCCACGCGGGCTCGCGTACATCGCTCGCCGACGCAGTGAGCCGCTGCTTCACTCGCCCGTCGCTGGAGATCGCGGCCAATATACCACGGCCTCCACTCTCGGACGCGTACAGGACCAGCTTGCCGTTGGGCGCGACCGACGGCGATTCGTCGAGCGTCCCTTGAGTCAGCACCTGCACCTGGCGCGTCGCGAAATCCTCGATCGCCACGTTGAAGCGCCCGCCGTCGCGGCGCACAAATACGAATCCTCGGCCGTCGGGCAAGTGCCGCGGCGAAACGTTATAGCTGCCTTCGAACGTCATCCGCTCGACCGCGCCGCTGGCGAGCGTCAAGCGGTAGATCTGCGGTGTGCCGCCACGATCCGACGTAAACAGAATCGACTTGCCGTCGGGCGAGAAATTCGCCTCGGTGTCGATGCCGGGCGAGCTCATCAGGCGCTGCGCGCCCGTCCCGTCGGCGTTGATCAGAAACAGTTGCGAACCGCCCTCGCGCGAGAGGGTGACGGCGAGCCGGCTGCCATCCGGCGCCCAGGACGGAGCGCTGTTGCTGCCGCGGAAGTTCGCGAGCACCTGCCGCCGCCCGGTCGTGAGCGACTGCACGTAGATGACCGGCTTCTTGTTTTCCAGCGAGACGTAGGCGATGCGCGTGCCGTCGGGCGCCCATTGCGGCGAGAGCAACGGCTCGTTCGAGGCGACGACTGTCTGCGGGTTGTAGCCGTCGGCGTCGGCGACGAGCAGCTCGAAGCGGGGTCCCTGCTTGGTGATGTAGGCGATGCGCGTGCTGAAGACGCCGACGTCACCGGTCAGCTTTTCGTAGATCACATCGGCGATCTGGTGCGCGGTCGCGCGAAACTGGGCCGGCGTGACGACGTAGGAAACGCCGACGAGCTGCGCTGGCTTGACCACATCGACGAGAAAGAAGCGAATCTCGACCTTGCCGTCGGATCGCGGCGTGATGCTGCCGACCGCGACGGCATCGGCGCCGCGTGAGGTCCAGTCACCGAAGCGCACATCCTCCGCGCGCGCCGGCCGCGGGTTTACCCAGCCGGAATCGATCAGCTTGAACAAGCCGCTGCGGCCCAGGTCGGCGGCGACGATCTCGGTCAACGGATACGGGTAATTGCCCTCACCGGCAAACGGCACGATGCCGATCGGGATGGTCGTGCCGCCACCGCCAATGATCTCGATGGTGAGCTGCGCCCGCGCGCCGCTCGCGAGACAGAGCGCGAGGACCAGAGCGCCCGCGAGCAGCCGCAGGAATCGAACCGGTGGGAGAAGCGGTCGTGTCATTGTTTGTAGGTTGGAATTATAACGAACGAGCGCTTCCGTTCGGGTTAGCGAGGCTTGATCGTACTGTCCAGTCCGAGCGCCGCGCGCAAGCGATCTGCCGTCCGCTTTGCCTCGTCGCGTGTCGGATAGGGTCCTACGCTGACCCGATAGAGTCCCGCGTCTTCGTGCACGTTCGCTTCGACGCCGAGGGGAGCGATTTGGTTCGCGACGTGCTCGACGAACGCCTGCGCGTTGATGTTGTTCGCGAACGCGCCGAGCTGCACGACGTAGCCGCCAGCCTCCTGCCCGACCGGCATCGGCGTTGCCACCGCTGCTTCGCTCGCGGCCACCGTCTGCAGCGGCACTACGGGTGTGGCCGGAGCCCCACTCGCGAACACGCTCTCGACTTCGACTTCGCCGCTTCCGGTCTGCGCGATGCCGAGGCGGTGCGCCGCCGTGTACGACAGATCGATGATGCGTCCCGGGTGAAACGGTCCGCGATCATTGACCCGGACGACGACGCTGCGGCCGTTCGCGAGGTTGGTGACGCGCGCGTACGAGGGCAGCGGCAGCGTCGGGTGCGCGGCGGTCATCGCGTACATGTCGTAAGGCTCGCCCGTCGACGTCTTCTGGTTGTGGAACCTGCGTCCGTACCACGACGCGAGCCCGCGCTCCTTGTATGGCCTGAGGCTCGTCGCCGGAATATAGTTGCGGCCGAACACCGCGTAAGGACGGTTGGCAAAGCGGTTGAGCGGCTCGAGTTTCGGCATCGCGTCGGCAACGCCGTCGAGGTTCGCCGGCGGATTCTCGCCGGGACCATCGTCCTTGTAGTAGCCCCCAGGGCGCGTTGACGGCGCCCACACGGCGGGAGGTTGAGAAGTTGCGGGCGCTTGAGTCGGCGCTTCGGTTTTCGGCGTCGAGGTGCACGCAGCGAGTGCGAGCAGCATCGCGGCGACAAGCTCCCGTTTCACGGCGTCACGTCTTGATCAGCTTGCGGTTGGCCTGCACATTCATCAGGATTCCAAGCCCGACGAAGAGGCTCACCAGCGCGGTCCCCCCGTAGGAAACCAGCGGAAGCGGTACGCCGACGATCGGCAGCAGCCCGCTGACCATCGCCATGTTGACGAACGCATAGGCAAAGAACATGAGCGTGATCGATCCGGCCAGAAGCCGCGTGAAGAGCGTCGAAGCGTTGGCGGTGATCACCAGCGCACGGCCGATCAGGAGCAGGTACAGGACGAGAAGCACTACGGCGCCGATCAGCCCGAACTCCTCGCCGAACACTGCGAAAATGAAGTCGGTGTGCCGCTCGGGCAGGAAATCCAGATGCGTCTGCGTGCCGTTCAACCAGCCCTTGCCGATGACGCCTCCCGAGCCCAACGCGATCGACGCCTGCGTGCTGTGATAGCCGGTGCCCAGCGGGTCACGCGCCGGGTCGATGAAGGTGAGAATGCGCTCCTGCTGGTAGTCGTGCAGGTGCGGCCAGATCAGTGGCGCCGCGGCCGCGGCCAGGACTGCGAGCCCCGCCATGATCTTCCACGACAGGCCGGCCAGGTAGAGCACGAAGATGCCCGACGCGCCGATCATGAGCGCGGTCCCGAGGTCCGGTTGCCGCTTGATCAGCCACACCGGCAGTGCGATGAGCACGGCCGCGACGATGAAGTCGACGAACCGCACGCGTCCTTCGTGCTTCTGGAAATACCAGGCGAGCATCAGCGGCAGCGCGACCTTCACCAGCTCCGAGGGCTGGAAGCGACCGATGCCGAGATTGAGCCAGCGGCGCGAGCCGTTGACCATCGTTCCGCCGAGCGCGACTGCGACCAGCAGCAGCACCGACACGGCATAGAGCGGCAGCGCAGCGCGGGAGAGCTGCTGAGGCGCAACGTTGGCCACGATCCACATCAGCACCAGCGCGAAGCCGAGCGAGAGCGCCTGGCTGGTGACGCGCGCGATGCTCTGGTCGGAGGCCGAGAAGAGCGTCACCAGCCCCACGCCGACGATCGCCAGGGCGGCCGCCATCAGGAAGCTGTCGACGCGACGCGCGAGGAGCTCCCAGAATCGACCGAGGAAGGCGAGGAAATTTTCCATCAGTCGGACTCGTCGTCGCCCGGACGCGGCGCGTCGGCAGGCGCCGATGTTTCCTTGCCCGGGGCGCGGCCGAGCAGATAGTAATCGAACACGCTGCGCGCGATCGGCGCCGCGGCCTGCGCCCCAAACCCGCCGTTCTCGACCAGCACGGCCATCGCGATGCGCGGCCGGTCCGCCGGCGCATAGGCGAGATACCAGGCATGATCGCGCAGGCGCTCATCGACCTGTCCCGCATGGTACTTTTCGCCCTGCTTGATGGTGAAGAGCTGAGCGGTCCCGGTCTTGCCCGCGGACACGTACTGCGTGCCGACGAAAGCCCTCGCGCTGGTTCCTTCCCGGGCCACGCCCATGAGCGCGCTCTTGATCAACGCCATGTGCTCGGGCTTGACTGCGACGGTATGGGACTCCCGCGGAGCGATGTCGCGGATCGCCCCAGTCTTGATGTTCTCGATGGTGCGCACCAGATGCGGCCAGAAGGCGTGACCGTCGTTGGCGATGGTCGCGATGGCCTCGGCCTGCTGCACCGGCGTGAACGCGTTGTACCCCTGGCCGATGCCGGCGGAAATCGAGTCGCCCAGATACCACTTGCGATGCTCCTCGCGGTAATTCTTGCCCGAGAAGCGATCGCGCTTCCACGCACGCGACGGCAGGGTACCCGCCAACTCACCTTCGATGTCGATGCCGGTGAGCGCGCCGTAGCCGAACTGCGCCAGAAAGTCGTGGGTGACGTCGATGTCGCTCTCGCCGGCCAGCATGTAATAGTACGTGTCGCAGGAGACGATGATCGACTTCATCATGTCGACGTAGCCGTGGCCTCCGGGCTTGTCGTCGCGGAACCGGTGGGCGCTGCCGGCAAGCTGGTAGAACCCCGGGTCGAAGATCTGCTGCGTCGCGGAGCGCTTTCCCGAGGTCAGCGCGGAGAGCGCGAGGAAGGGCTTGATCGTCGATCCGGGCGGATACGCTCCGCGCAGCGGGCGATTGAGCAGCGGCTTGTCGATCGACGTGTTCAGCGCGTCCCAGTTGGTCGGGTCGATGCCGTCGACGAACAGATTCGGATCGAAGCCCGGCTTGGACACGAACGCCAGCACTTCGCCGTTCGCCGGATCGATCGCCACCAGCGCCCCGCGGCGTTCGCCGAACGCGGCCTCGGCCGCCTGCTGCAGCTTGATGTCGAGCGAGAGCTTCAGGTTGTTGCCGGAGATCGGCGGCGTGCGCGAGAGCGTTCGCACGGCGCGACCGCCGGCGTCGACTTCGACCTCCTCGACGCCAGTCGTGCCGTGCAGCTCGCGCTCGTAGGAGAGCTCGAGCCCCACCTTGCCGATGTAGTCTGAGCCCTTGTAGTTGGCGGTCTCGTCCCAGTCGTCGATGCGCTCGACATCATGATCGTTGATCCGGCCGATATAGCCGATCACGTGCGAAGCGAGCTCGCCGAACGGGTACTGGCGGAACAGCCGCGCCTTGATCTCCACCCCGGGAAAACGGTAGCGGTTGACCGCGAAGCGCGCCACTTCCTCGTCGGACAGACGGGTACGTAGCGGCAGGCTCTCGAAGTTTTTGGTTTCCTCGAGCAGCCGCTTGAAACGCTTGCGGTCGCGCGGCTGGATCTCGACGAGGCCTCCGAGCCGATCGATGGTCTCGTCGAGGTTCCTCACGCGCGAGGGGGTTACTTCGAGCGTGTACGCCGAATAGCTCTGCGCCAGCACGATGCCGTTGCGATCGGTGATGACGCCGCGATTGGGGACGATCGGCACGATGGCGATCCGATTGCTTTCGGCGAGCGTCTGATAGTGCCGATGCTGGAAGATCTGCAGATACACGAAGCGGCCGAGGAGGCCTGCAAAACCGATCACGATCAGTGCGGCTCCGATCATCAGCCTGCGGCGAAAGAAGAAGAGCTCGCGCTCCGGATTCCTGAGCTCGGGCGCCCCGAAGCTGGGGCTCGAGCTCTTGCGGTCGACAAAAAGACGGCGGCGCATCGTTTAGCGCTCTGCCTGGCGCCGCGGCCGCTGCGGCCACTGCAGCAACACCGTCACCACGGGCCACAGGAACGCCCCAACCAGGGGACCCATGACGTACGTCCAGCGCGGGAGCGGCGCGCCGCCGACCACGCGCACGAGCAGCACCAGTCCGGCGCAGAACAGAAGCAGCACGGCGACCTGCGCCGCCTGCTGCCAGAGCGGGAAACGCAGGACGCGCCGGCGAAAATACTCGGCGGCGTAGGCGAGCACGGCGTAGGCGAGCGCGTGCTGCCCGAAAAGCGTGGCGTCGGCAACGTCCATGAGCAGTCCAAGGCACCAGGCGATGCCCACCCCGATCAGCCGCGGCTCACGGATGCACCAGTACAGCAGCACCAGTGCGAGGAAGTCCGGCTCGAGAGCCTGTGCGATGCCGCTGAGCGGGACCGTATTGCCCATGAGGCCGAGGAAGAGCGTCAGCACGACGAACCAAGGGCGCGCCGGGAGGAGAATCTCCTCGGGCCGCGCCGGCGCGAAGGTGGAGAGCTGGGCCATCGGGTTCGAGTGCTAGCCGCGCCTCTTGCCGCGACCTTTGCGCGGGGCGTCCGACTCCGCGGGTTCTTCCGGGCGCGGGGCAGAGACGGCGGCGTGGCCCAGCACCAGAACGTGAGGGCTTTTCTCGACTCCGGCGAGCGGCCTGCAGGTCACGCGCGCGAACATCTGTCCGGTCTCGCGCTCGACGGAGACGACCTGCGCCACGGCCAGCCCCGGGGGGTAAGTGCCGTCGATTCCCGAGGTCACCAGGCGGTCGCCGGTCTGGATCTCGGCATTCGGAGACAGAAAGCGCAGCTCCGGCAGCCGCCCGCTGCCTGCACCGTACATCACGCTGCGCACACCGCTTCTCTCGACCTTCACCGGTACGGCGTGGTCCTTGTCCGTGACGAGCGTGACCTCGGCCACATACGGTAATACGCGCGTCACCTGGCCCACGACGCCGGTCTCGTCGATGACCGCCTGCCCGGGTTGCACGCCGGCGGACTCACCCTTGTCGATGAAGAGCTTCTGGGTGAACGGATCACGCCCCGAGTAGAGCACCTCGGCCGCCGTAGCGGCGCCGTGAAAGCGCGTCTCGACGCCGAGCAGCGTGCGCAACCGCGTATTTTCCTGCTCGAGCGCGCCGTAACCCTGAAGCGAGCGCGCGTCGGCAAGCAGACGTTCCTTGAGCGCCGCGTTGTCCACGACCAGCGCCCGCTGCGACGAAAAATACGTCGCGACGTAGGCCGCCGCCTCGCCCGGCAGTTGCAGCACGCGCTGCAACGGATAGAGCACCGTGCCAACCGCTTGACGAACGTTCTCGAGGTAACGGTAGCGGGTATCGGCAAAGAGCAAGGCCAGCGACAACAAGCCAAAGAACGCCAGCCTGGCAAACGGCGACGGACCGCGATGGAAGAACGGCGGCGGCTCGACCGAGATGTGGCGCATCGATTCGTCGAGCGTCGGATGTGGGCCAGGGTCACGCTGGACGCTCGACGCTGGACGTTAACCCCTCTTAGTCGGAGGTAAAGATGGTGGAGAGCTTTTCCATGTTCTCGAGCGCCTTGCCGCAGCCGCGCACGACGCACGTCAGCGGATCGTCGGCGACGATCACCGGCAGCCCGGTCTCCTCCATCAGCAGCCGGTCGACGTCGCGCAGCAGCGCGCCGCCCCCGGTCAGGACCATGCCCCGCTCGGCGATGTCGGCGCCGAGCTCCGGGGGCGTGCGCTCCAACGCGCTCTTCACCGCGGAGACGATGCTGTTCAGCGGGTCGGTCAACGCTTCGAGGATCTCGTTCGACGACACGGTGAAGCTGCGCGGGATGCCCTCGGCGAGATTGCGGCCCTTGACTTCCATCTCCTTCACTTCGGAGCCTGGAAATGCGGAGCCGATCGTCTTCTTGATCTGCTCCGCGGTCGTCTCGCCGATCAGCATCCCGTAGTTGCGGCGGATGTAGTTGACGACCGCCTCGTCGAACTTGTCGCCCCCGACCCGCACGCTGCCCGCGTAGACCATGCCGCCCAGCGAGATCACGCCGACCTCGGTGGTGCCTCCACCGATGTCGACGACCATCGAGCCCGTCGCCTCCGAGATCGGCAAGTCGGCGCCGATCGCGGCGGCCATCGGCTCCTCGATCAGATAGACCTTCGATGCGCCCGCCCCGAGCGCGGATTCGCGAATCGCGCGACGCTCGACCTGCGTCGACCCGCACGGAACGCAGATGATGATGCGGGGGCTGGGCGAGAAAAGCTTCGAGTCGAGCACTTTCTTGATGAACTGCTTCAACATCTGCTCGGTGACGGTGAAGTCGGCGATGACGCCGTCTTTCATCGGCCGGATCGCGGTGATGTTGCCCGGCGTCCGACCGAGCATCTGCTTGGCCGCGAGGCCCACTTCCTGGATCACGCGCTTGCCGTTGGGGCCGCCTTCCTGGCGGATCGACACGACGGAGGGCTCGTTCAGAACGATGCCCTTGCCACGCACGTAGATCAGGGTATTGGCGGTGCCGAGGTCGATCGCGAGATCGCTGGAGAAATAGCCCTTGAAGAATTCGAACATGGAGACTTTCGTACAAGGCGCGAACAGGCCCGGCGGCTGCTCAGGCAATCCGAATATGATAACCTAATATGCTTCCTCTCTACACCGCTTCCCGCGCTAAAACTCGCTAAAGCTCCTGAAAATGGCACTTTCCTCCGAGGACGTGCTGCGCATCGCGCACCTCGCCCGCATCGAGATCACTCCTGGCGAAGCAGCGGAAGTTCGCGACAAGCTCGACAGGATATTCGACCTGATCGGGGAGATGCGCGCGGTCGATACGACCGGCATCGTTCCCATGTCGCACGCGCAGGACGTGAGCGCGCCGCTGCGCGAGGACCGGGTGACCGAGACCGATCATCATGCAGACTACGAGCGTCTGGCGCCAGCCGTGGCGCACGACATGTATCTGGTGCCCAAAGTCATCGAATAGAGCGGTGAAACCGCCTTTTACTCGTGTTGACCGCATCGATCGCCCAGCTTTCCGAGGCGCTGCGCAGCCGGCGACTCTCGTGCGTCGAGCTCGCCCGTGCACTGCTCGACCGGATCGAGACGCTCGGCGCATCCCTTAACGCATTCGTCACTGTCGACCGTGCCGGCGCGCTGAAGCAAGCCGAGGCCGCCGACGCGCGCCATGCCGCGGGTAACGCTGGCGCGCTGACGGGTATCCCCATCGCCCACAAGGACGTGCTGATGACCGCGGGTCTGCGAACCACCTGCGGCTCCCGCATGCTCGAGAACTTCGTCGCACCCTACAGCGCCTTCGTGGTCGAGAAGCTCGCGCAGGCCGGCATGGTGCTCGTCGGCAAGACCAACATGGACGAGTTCGCGATGGGCTCGTCTTCCGAGAACTCGTACTTCGGCCCAGTCAGAAACCCGTGGAATACGGCGCTCGTCCCGGGAGGAAGCTCGGGTGGCTCCGCGGCGGCGGTCGCGGCGCGCCTCATTCCCGCCGCCACCGGCACCGACACCGGAGGATCGATCCGGCAACCCGCCGCCTTGTCGGGCGTCTGCGGGCTCAAGCCGACCTACGGCGTGTGCTCACGCTACGGTCTGATCGCGTTCGCGTCGAGCCTCGACACGCCCGGTGTCTTCGCCCAGACGGCGGAAGATTGCGCACTGCTGCTCACCGCGATGGCCGGTCACGATGCTCGCGACTCGACCAGTCTGGATCGGCCGGCGGAGGATTACGCCCGCGATCTCGCGCGTCCACTGACGGGACTTCGCATCGGGCTGCCGAAGGAATATTTCGGCGAAGGCACCGAACCCGGAATTCTTCGCGCCATCGAACAAGCGCTCATCGAGCTCACCAAGCTCGGCGCGACAACGATCGACGTGAGTCTGCCCAACGTCAAGCTGTCGGTTCCGGTCTATTACGTCATCGCGCCGGCGGAAGCGTCGTCGAACCTGTCGCGTTTCGACGGCGTGCGCTATGGTCACCGTGCGAAGCAGTATGCCGACCTTCTCGACATGTACAAGAAGACCCGGGCCGAAGGTTTCGGCGCCGAGGTCAAGCGGCGGATCCTCGTCGGTACCTACGTGCTCTCGCACGGCTACTACGACGCGTACTACCTGAAGGCGCAGCAGGTGAGGCGGCTGATTGCCGAGGATTTCCAGCGCGTCTACGAAAGCTGCGATGTCATCATCGGCCCGACATCGCCGACGACCGCGTTTCCGATCGGCGACAAGACCGACGACCCGGTCAAGATGTACCTGAACGATATCTTCACCATCGCCGGCAACCTGACCGGCGCTCCGGGAATTTCGATTCCCTGCGGATTCGACGAAAAAGGCCTTCCCGTCGGCATGCTGATTCAGGGGAATCATTTTCGCGAGGCGCGCATCCTCGGCGTCGCCCATCAATACCAGCGGGTGACCGACTGGCACCGGCGCGTGCCGGTAACGTTCGATTGAACAGGGAAAGGCGAGAGACCGCGAGAATCCGCCGCTTTTTTCCGGGTCTCCTTGCCTCCATTCGAGAATCGTCGCTATGAAATGGGAAACCGTCATCGGGCTGGAAACCCACACGCAGCTTTCGACCGCATCGAAGATCTTTTCGGCAGCCTCGACCGCCTTCGGTGCGCCGCCGAACAGCCAGGCCTCGGCGGTCGACATCGCCTTGCCGGGCGTGCTGCCGGTGCTGAACAAAGGCGCGGTCGAGCGCGCCATCCGCTTCGGCCTGGCCGTGGGCGGAACGATCAACAAGCGGAGCGTGTTCGCGCGCAAGAACTACTTCTATCCCGACCTGCCGAAGGGCTATCAGATCAGCCAGTACGAGATTCCCGTCGTTCAGGGCGGAGAGATCGTGATCCTCTCCGCCGCGCGAGGCGAGATCAAGGTTCGCCTCACCCGCGCGCATCTGGAAGAGGATGCGGGCAAGAGCCTGCACGAGGATTTCCATGGGATGTCAGGCATCGATCTGAACCGCGCGGGCACGCCGCTGTTGGAGATCGTCTCCGAGCCCGACCTGCGCAGCGCCGAGGAAGCGGTCGCCTACGCCAAGGCGCTGCACGGCCTGGTGCGCTGGATCGGCATCTGCGATGGCAACATGCAGGAAGGCAGCTTCCGTTTCGACGCCAACGTGTCGGTCCGCCCTGCGGGCGAGACGAAGCTCGGCACGCGCTGCGAGATCAAGAACCTCAACAGCTTCCGCTTTCTGCAGCATTCGATCGAGTTCGAAGTCCGCCGCCAGATCGAGCTGATCGAGGACGGCGGAACTGTCGTGCAGGAAACGCGGCTCTACGATTCCGACCGGAACGAGACGCGCCCGATGCGCAGCAAGGAGGACGCGCAGGATTATCGCTATTTCCCCGATCCCGATCTGCCGCCGCTTGCGATCGACAACGCGTGGATCGAGCGCGTGCGTTCCCAGATGCCGGAGCTTCCCGAGGCGAAGCGCCAACGCTACGTCGCCGAGTGCGCGTTGGCGCCGGTCGACGCAGTGAGCCTCACAGCTTTGCCCGCGCTCGCCGATATCTTCGAAGCTTCGAAGCAACGATGCGCGCCGGCGCGGAACCGAAGCTCGCGGCGAACTGGATGCTTGGCGAATTCTCCGCCGCCGTCAACAAGGCGGAGATCGATCCCGCCGCGGCGCCGGTATCTGGAGCGGATCTGGGCGGGCTACTCGCGCGCGTTCAGGATGGAACGATCTCCGGCAAGATCGCCAAGGACGTGTTCGAAGCCATGTGGGCCGGCGAAGGGGACGCCGACGCGATCATCGAGAAACGCGGATTGAGACAGATCTCCGACGCGGGCGCGATCGAGAAGATCGTCGACGACGTGCTCGCCGCCAACGCGTCCGCGATTGCAGAATACAAGGCCGGCAAGGAGAAGGCGTTCAACGCGCTCGTCGGCAAGGTCATGGCGGCGACCCGAGGTAAGGCGAACCCGGCGCAGGTCAACGCGGTCCTGAAGCAGAAGCTTGGCAGCTGACTTAGGTTCCTACTCTGCATCGGACGTAACAGACGACGTCCCATGGAGGTGAAACACATTCTCAACGATGTCTTCTATTGGACGTTACAACAGACCGCAGTCGACCCCCATGCGGACGGTCGAGTCCTCAGAAGCAGACGTTCAACGGTCCGCACGAGGGACCGCCGAGGCTCGGCCCGCGTGTTCAATCGGCGAGCCCCAATTTCGAGAGAAGCGCACGCCACCGGGGGTCACCGCGAAGATTGTTCAGAAAGACACTGTGCAAGACGGCGTGTAGCCCGTGGTCGCGCTGCGTATAGGCGCGCTCCAACCACGCAAACGCGCCTTCGATGTCACCGCGAAACGCGAGGATTTCAACAATTTGGTAAGCACAGCTATCGCCGTACTGTTCGACCAACGCGTTCAATGCCGCGTCCGAGTCGGCGGCTCGCCCCAACGCGTGATATGCCAGCGCCGCACCCGACAGACGCGCGTACTCGAGTAGTTCCTCGCGATATGCGGCAAGCGCCTCTTCAGGGCGCCCTTGCATCAACCGAATGGTGCCGAGCCGCGCGCGTAGCATGCCGGTCGCGGGGTTCAAGTCCGTGGCGGTGCGATTCGAATCTTCAGCGGCATCGAGTTGCCCGGCGGCAACCAATGTCCTCGCGAGCTGCTGATGTCCATCGACGCTGAGCGGATCCAGCGCCACCGCGCGCCGGCCGAACGCAATCGCATCGGGCAGTTGTCCGCGAATTCTTGCGAGCACTCCCGCCGCGAGCAGCGCCTCCGCGTTCTCGGGCGCCAGTTGCAGGGCCCGGGCGAGCGCAGCTTCCGCGCCCTGCCAATCCCAATCAGAGGTGCGAATCCGTCCCAGCTCGATGTGCCCCTCGACGCGCTCCGGCGCCAGTTCCAGAGCGCGCTGGGCCGCCGCGCGGGCCTGGGCGTAGCTCGGCGCGACCGCTGCGCTGAAAAACTCCGCCTCGTGCCGATACCCTCGCGCCAGCCCGGTCCAAGCCAGCGCGAAATCCGGTTGGAGCGCCAATGCCTGGCGCAGCATTCCCATGCCGCGCGCGTTTTCCTCCCGGAGTTTGCGATCGATGAAGAAGCTTCCTTGCAGGTACAACCGGTAGGCTTCGGCGTTTCCTCCGCGACCGCGGCCGAGCGTCTCCACTTCCGCGGCTACCTGCGCTGCCGCCATCGCCGAGGACGCCTCGCCAAGGAGGGCGGCGCGCAATTCGGTCACTACCGATTTCGCAATGTCGTCCTGCACGGCAAAGATCTCTGTCAGTTCGCGGTCGTAGGTCTCCGACCAGAGGTGCGAGTCCGTCGCCACCTGGATCAGTTGCGCGGTGATCCGCACCCGGTTGCCGGACTTGCGAACACTGCCTTCAAGTACCGCGGCGACGTTGAGCTTCTGGGCGACGGTTGCCAAGTCGACATCCTTCCCCTTGAAGTAAAACGCCGAGGTCCGTGACGCAACCCGCACGCCGCGAATCTTCGAGAGCATGTTCAGCAACTCGTCCGCCAGACCGTCCGCGAAATATTCGTTTTCCTCGTCGCGGCTCAGGTTCACGAAGGGGAGCACTGCAATCGCCGGCGTATCTGTGTCCGCGGGCCGCAGTAGCGTCTTTAGCGGTGGAAAAGCCTGCGGCAACTCCGCGTGCAAGAGCTGAAAAACCCGCTCCCGACGCGTCAGGTCCTTGAGGTGGTGTTCGCCCAATGACTTC
>VBCL01000330.1 GCA_005888865.1 Betaproteobacteria bacterium
CGCTCTTCCCGCACCTCGTGGCGCTGGGCGACACCGTGCATGTGATCTGGCAGCACGATATCCCCTCGACGGGCCTGCCGTGGGAGGTCGTGTTCCGGCAAAGCACCGATCGCGGGCGATCGTTCGGGGCCGCTGTGATTCTCGGCACCGAGCAGCTCCAGACCGGCTATCCGCAATTGGCCGTCACGCCGGGAAACGTCTACGCCACTTGGCTGGGAAGCTACGGATACCCGACGAACAGCCGCGACTACAGGTACCTGGCGTTCAGGGCGGG
This sequence comes from Betaproteobacteria bacterium, assembly GCA_005888865.1. Classification (GTDB taxonomy): domain Bacteria; phylum Pseudomonadota; class Gammaproteobacteria; order Burkholderiales; family Casimicrobiaceae; genus PALSA-1003. Next base: position 275 of record VBCL01000330.1, read on the forward strand.
CACGGTTGGGGAAGGTAGTGCAAATCGCGCACCGACGGCGAACGCCGGCGTGGACCGGACCGTCACCGAAGGCAGCGTCGTAACGTTGCTCGGCCTCGGCACCGACCCGGACGGCGACCCGCTGGACTATTCGTGGCAACAGACCGGCGGTCCTGCCGTGACGCTGGCCGAAGCGGACACTGCCACGGCCACTTTCACCGCGCCGGTCGGCAGCGCCGGCAGCGTGCTGACGTTCCAGCTGATCGTCGACGACGGGAACCTGGAAAGCGCACCCAGTGAAATCCGGATCAGCGTCACGACCGATCACCAATCCGGCCACCCAGGCGCCGTGGCTCGCCGCGCGGACCACTTGGGAGGACCGCCAGGAGTTGCCCACGCCGGTCGTCGTCGGCCGGCAGGCCACCGACACCACGCCGCCCGTCACGACCGCCACGCTGGCCGGCACGCTGGGCAGCAACGGCTGGTACAAAGCCGGCCAGCCGGTGCGGCTGACTCTGAGCGCCACCGACGCAGGGTCCGGCGTGGCGTCAACGAGCTATGCAGTCAACGGCGGTGCCAAGCAGACCTATGGCGCGCCGGTCAGCTTCACCGATGGCATCTACACGGTGACCTACGGATCGGTCGATCGGGCCGGCAACGTCGAGACGCCCAAGGCGCTGTCCTTCAAGGTCGACCAGACCGCGCCGAAGTTCACCACTTGTGCGCTCAGCCCTGCTCAGCTGTGGCCGCCCAACCACAAGATGGTAAACGTGACCGTTTCCGTCGTCGTCACGGACGGCGGATCGGGGCCGACCGGCTTCGTGCTGAAGTCGGTCGCGAGCAACGAACCGGACAACGGACTCGGCGACGGCGATACGGCGAACGACATTCAGGGGTTCGAAGTCGGCATGCCGGACACGCAGGGTCAACTGCGCGCCGAGCGCTCGGGGCTCGGGAGCGGGCGTGTCTACACTCTGACCTACCAAGCCCTGGATGCGGCCGGCAACGTGCAGATCTGCAGCGCGACGGTCACGGTCCCCCACGATCAGGGGCCCACCACGAATGCCCAATCTGAGCGGTTGCCAAGCCCAAATGCGGCATCTGCGCAGGGCAGTCCTTCGAAGAACGTTGTTGGGCCGATCGTCTTCCAGGCAGCGGGGCCCATCGCAGCGTCAATTCAGGGCACGGTCGAAGCGTTCCGGAGCACTTTGGGACCCAACAACGGCAACGAGGCAGGGCCGCTGCCCATTGGTCGCCGTGAGATCGACTGGGACGGTGGAGGGAACAACCAGACCACCGCGGTTGCCGCGACGCCGTTCGCCGGGTTTGTAGTGGGCCGGGGCGCGGTCTTCACGACGCCGGACGGGACCGGATTCGTGCAGGCTCCTCCTGCCGGCGATCCAGTTCTGTTCCCGCCGGGGGGACTGGCCGGCCTGTTCGACAATCCGACGTACGGGACGCGCTTCCGCACGTTCAGTCCGCCGCGGCTGTTCAGCGCCATCGACAGCAACATCACTGAAGTGGACTTCTTCGTGCCTGGCGGTGGCGACACACCAGCGACGACGAGGGGGTTCGGTGCGGTCTTCGTTGGCGAGCCGGATGGAAGCACGTTGATCGAATACTTCGACGCCGACGACAGGTTGCTATTCAGCAGCACCGTCCCGGCCTCGCCGGGCGATGGGGGCCTTTCCTTCTTCGGAATCGTGTTTGACGACGCGCGCATCGCCTGGGTGCGGATCACGAGCGGCGACGCAGCCCCGGGACAGGATGATGATGGGAAGCACGGCATCGTCGTGATGGACGACCTCATCTACGGTGAACCCCAGGGCCAACCCTAGCCCGACTGAGCGGCACAGCACCGTTCTACTGCGTGAGCACGCGGCTCACCACAAGATAGCTGAAGGGCGCGCTGTGCTGAGCAATAACTGCGCAGTGCGCCCTTCGTGCCAGTGAAGATGAAGTGTGGTGCGACCGCCGACTTGATCCCTCGGTTACCACCGCAACGTCAGGCGCATGCGCCGGAGGCGAACGAAGTCAGGCCGAGCCTTACGACCATGCATCGACCAGCGCTCCGCCTTCCTCCAATAGGAAGCGTTCGAACTCCGCTGCGGCCGGCGATAACCGCTTGATCTTCAGCCGGGTGACGTACCAGTGGCGTATCAACGGCAGCCCTTTGATGTCCAGGAGCACCAGATGCCCCGCGGCGATTTCCTGGCGGGCGGTGCGCAGTGACAGAAACGACAGGCCCATTCCGGCCATCACCGCTTGCTTGATCGTTTCGTTGCTGGGAATTTCCATGATGATCCGCGGCTTGACTCGATGCTTTGCGAACAGCCGTTCCATCGCCAATCGAGTGCCCGAGCCCCTCTCCCGAGCGACAAAGTCCTGGTCCTTCAGAGCGCGCAGGTCGATGTTGCGGCGACGTGAGAGCGGATGGTCTGGAGCGCTGACGACCCCGAGGGGGTTGGTGGCGAATGGCGCCGCGACGCATTCAATTTCGTCGGGGACGCGGCCCATCATGATCAGATCGACTTCGTTCCTGGCGAGCAGCTGCAGGATCGCTTCGCGATTGTGGACGCGCAGTCCGATCTCGATCTTCGGGAATTTCTTGCGGAATCGAACCAACAGCATCGGCACAAAATATTTTGCCGTGGTTACGATCGCGAGCTCAATGCGTCCGCGGTAGGCTCCGCGTTACATTGTCGAGCTCGGTGAGATGAAAGACCACCCGTAGCGCGTACTCGCGCAATTCGGCACCGGCGCCAGTCAATGCGATACCGCGTCCGGAGGGTTCGAGCAGGGGCGAGCCAAGAGCTTCCTCGAGCTGACGCAATTGCATCGAGACCGCGGGCTGGGTGACGTGCAGGTGTTCGGCCGCACGCGACACGCTCATTTCCCGAGCGACGGCGAGGAACGTCTCGAGCTGCCGCAACGTGTATGGTCGCATATCGGCCTCCTCAATGATAAGGTAAAACTTATTATAATTGCATAAAAAGTGATTAGACCTGATGAATAACCAAACCTAGACTTGGCCCTGGACTGAGCGTTCGTCGCGAAGACACAGCGGTTCAGTCAAGGAGACCGGCATGGGGGCTCTGGAAAACATCGAGATCACGGATAGCAAGCAGCGCTACGCGGCGGGCGTTCTGAAGTATGCGCAGATGGGCTACTGGGACGCCGGCTATGAGCCGAAGGACACGGACCTGCTGGCGCTCTTTCGCATCACCCCCCAGGAAGGCGTGGATCCGGTAGAGGCCGCCGCGGCCGTGGCGGGCGAGTCGTCAACAGCGACATGGACGGTGGTGTGGACGGATCGCCTGACCGCTTGCGATATGTATCGCGCCAAGGCGTACAGGGTCGAGGCGGTTCCGAACCAGGCTGGACAGTATTTCTGCTACGTCGCCTACGACCTGTCGCTCTTCGAGGAAGGCTCGATCGCCAACCTCACGGCATCCATCATCGGCAATGTCTTCAGCTTCAAACCGCTCAAGGCCGCGCGGCTCGAGGACATGCGTCTACCGGTCGCCTACGTGAAGACCTTCCGCGGTCCGCCGACCGGCATCATCGTGGAACGGGAACGACTCGACAAGTACGGCCGGCCGCTGCTCGGCGCCACGATCAAGCCGAAGCTCGGGCTATCCGGGCGCAACTACGGGCGCGTGGTCTACGAAGCGCTCAAGGGCGGCCTCGATTTCACCAAGGACGACGAAAACATCAATTCGCAGCCTTTCATGCATTGGCGCGACCGCTTTCTCTACTGCATGGAGGGCGTGTACCGCGCGTCGGCGGCGAGCGGCGAGGTCAAGGGTCACTACCTCAACATCACGGCGGGCACGATGGAGGAAATGTACCGCCGCGCCGCGCTGGCCAAGGAACTCGGATCGGTCGTGATGATGGTGGATCTTGTCATCGGCTGGACTGCCATCCAGTCGATCTCGAACTGGGCGCGTGAGAACGACATGATCCTGCACATGCACCGCGCGGGCCACGGCACGTACACGCGCCAGAAATCACACGGCGTTTCGTTTCGGGTCATCGCAAAATGGCTGCGTCTCGCAGGCGTCGATCACCTGCATGCTGGTACCGCAGTGGGCAAGCTCGAAGGCGACCCGATGACGGTGCAGGGCTACTACAACATCTGCCGCGACGCGAAGACCGTGGTCGACTTTCCGCGCGGTATCTTCTTCGAGCAGGATTGGGGCGCGTTGCGCAAAGTCATGCCGGTCGCGTCCGGCGGTATTCACGCCGGGCAGATGCACCAGTTGCTCGACCTCTTCGGCGACGACGTCGTGCTGCAATTCGGCGGCGGGACCATCGGGCATCCGATGGGAATCCAGGCCGGCGCCGAAGCGAACCGCGTCGCGCTCGAGTCGATGGTCCTGGCGCGGAACGAAGGACGCGACATCCGGAACGAGGGCCCGGAGATTCTGCGAACCGCCGCCAGGAGTTGCCAGCCGCTGCGTGGCGCGTTGGATACATGGGGCGACGTCAGCTTCAACTACACGTCCACCGACACGTCCGATTTCGTACCCACACCGACGGTCGCCTGAATCATCCGCGAATACCAGCAGGAGCACATCATGCGTCTGACCCAAGGCACGTTTTCGTTTTTGCCGGACCTGACCGACGACCAGATCAAACGGCAGATCGCATACTGCCTGGACAAGGGCTGGGCGGTCGCGATCGAATACACCGACGACCCGCATCCGCGCAACACGTTCTGGGAGATGTACGGCGCGCCGATGTTCGATCTTCGCGACGCGGCCGGCATCATGGAGGAACTCGCGAGCTGCCGGAAGACATTCCCGAGGCACTACATTCGCGTAACGGCGTTTGATTCCACCCACGGCGTTGAATCGATCACGCTGGCCTTCATCGTGAACCGACCCGCGCACGAACCCGGCTTCCGGCTCGTCCGGCAGGAAGAACCAGGGCGCACCGTTCGCTATACCGTCGAGAGCTACGCCGTCGCGGCGAAACCCGAGGGCGCACGGTATTGATCGACCGCCGCCTTCTCGACCACTCGTCCAATGCGGCTCGTAAGCAGAATGTCCGTTAACGCTACTCGTGAATCGACTGCCATGTCGTCGGCGACTACGGTAGCGAATCCGGCGTCGGCCTCCGACGCGAGTGGCAGCCTCGCTTCGGTACTGGCCGACACCGGCATCAACGAACTATTGCTGGAGTTCGATCGCGATTTGATCGGGCTCAAGCCAGTCAAGACGCGAATTCGAGAAATCGCCGCATTGCTGCTGGTAGATCGTCTGCGACGCGAGCGTGGCTTCACCGCCGGGGGACCGAGCCTGCACATGTGCTTTACCGGGAATCCAGGCACTGGCAAAACGACGGTCGCCATGCGGATGGCCACCATCCTGCACCGCCTCGGGTATGTCCGCAAAGGCCATCTGGTCGCGGTCACCCGCGATGACCTGGTTGGGCAATACATCGGCCATACCGCGCCAAAGACGAAGGAAGTCCTGAAGAAAGCCATGGGCGGCGTGCTGTTCATCGATGAAGCCTATTACCT
>VBCL01000331.1 GCA_005888865.1 Betaproteobacteria bacterium
CCTTGTCGCTGTACGTCCACCTGCCGTTCTGCAACACGATCTGCTACTACTGCGCGTGCAACAAGGTCGTCACCAAGGACCACGGGCGCTCGGCGAAGTACATCCGTTATCTCGGGCGCGAAATCGGCATCGTCGCCGGACTGAACGACGCGGAAAGCCCGGTTCGCCAACTGCACTGGGGTGGCGGCACGCCGACATTCCTGTCGACCGAGGAGATGACCGGGCTCACACGGCTGCTGCGCGATCACTTCCGCTTCGCTCCCGACGCGGAATGCTCGATCGAAATCGACCCGCGCAAGGTTACCGCAGAGACCGTCGTGCTCCTGGCCGAGCTGGGCTTCAATCGCATGAGCCTCGGCGTGCAGGATTTCGATCCCGCGGTACAGCAGGCGGTCAACCGCATCCAGAGCGAAGCGGAGACACGCCTAGTGCTCGATGTGGCGCGCGCCAACGGCTTCAGGTCGCTCAACGTCGATCTGATCTACGGCCTGCCCAGGCAAACGGTCGCAGGCTTCGCCATGACGCTCAGCAAGATCGTGGAGATGGCGCCGGACCGCATCGCGCTCTACAGTTACGCGCACGTGCCACACCTGTTCAAGCCACAGCGCCGGATCGACGAGGCCGAGCTGCCGCGGCCGGAGGACAAGCTCGCCATCCTCGAGCAGGCGATCGACCGGCTGACGGCCGCGGGTTACGTCTACATCGGCATGGATCATTTCGCTTTGGCCCACGACGAGCTCGCGCTCGCGCAGCGCCGTGGCACGCTGCAGCGCAACTTCCAGGGGTACTCCACACACGGCGACTGCGACCTGCTCGCCTTCGGCATTTCCGCGATCGGCAAAGTGGGGACGACCTACAGCCAGAACGTGCGCACACTCGACGAATACTACGAGCGGCTCGATCGCGGCGTGCTGCCGTGCTTCCGCGGCGTCGAGCTTGACGCCGACGACCTCGTGCGGCGCGAGGTGATCGGCGCGCTGATGTGCGGCTCGGCGGTAGACTTCCGCGCGATCCGTGCTGCGCGTGGCGTCGAATTCACCGAGTACTTCGCCACCGAGTTGGATGCGCTCGCACCTCTTGCTGCGGACGGCCTGGTCGAGATCGGCGCCGACTCGATCGTGGTCGCGCCGCGCGGGCGCCTTCTCATGCGCACCGTCGCGATGGTCTTCGACCGTCACCTGCGCGAGCAGCGCGAGCGGGCCAGGTATTCGCGCGTGATCTAACGTTGGCCCGCGGCGAGCCGAACTCGGTCGCTGCGAGTATCATTGCGTCGATATGCTGCGTTTTGGCGTCGACCTTGGCGGCACCAAGATCGAGATCATCGCGCTCGGGCCGGATGGGCGCGAGCGCCTGCGCCGTCGCATCGCCACGCCCCAGGAGGATTATCGCGCGATCCTCGCCGCCGTCGCCGGCCTCGTTCGCGAAGCGGAAGCGGAATTGAACGACACGGGCTCGGTCGGAATCGGCACCCCTGGATCGATCTCGCGCGCGACCGGGCTTCTGCGCGGCTCGAACTCGATCTGTCTCAACGGCAAGCCGATCCGCACGGACCTCGAAGGGCTTCTCGGCCGCACGGTGCAGATCACCAACGACGCGAATTGTTTCGCGTTGTCGGAGGCGACCGACGGAGGCGGCGCGGGCGCGGAGGTCGTCTTCGGCGTGATCCTCGGCACGGGCGTGGGCGCAGGCATCGCGGTGCGCGGCCGGGTCCTGACCGGACCGAACGCGATCGCCGGCGAGTGGGGCCACAATCCGCTGCCGTGGCCGCGTGACGACGAACGGCCCGGGCCTCCGTGCTTCTGCGGGCACAGCGGTTGCATCGAGACGCTTTTGTCCGGCCCCGGCCTGGAGCGCGACCATCTCGAAGTCACCGGCGAGCGGCTGATATCGCTCGACATCGCCGCGCGTGCATCTGCCGGCGACAGCGCATGCGAGGCGAGCATGCGCCGCTACGAAGAGCGCCTGGCGCGCTCGCTTGCGCACGTAATCAACATTCTCGATCCCGACACGATCGTGCTTGGCGGGGGTATGTCCAACATCGACCGGCTCTACCGCAGCATTCCGGAGCTATGGATGTCCTGGGTGTTCTCCGATCGCGTCGACACGAACCTCGTCCGGCACGTGCACGGCGACTCGAGCGGCGTGCGCGGCGCGGCGTGGCTGGGCGCGGCGTAGCCCAGGTTGAGCGTCACCCCGGGCGGCCTCCTTGAAAGACCGCTGCGAATGTCAATGTCGCGTGTCGCCCGCAGCGGCGACTCGCGGACGCTCGACCCCCGCAAGCGTAAAGGCCGCTTGCGGGTTCCCCTCTCGCTGCTCGCGCCGCGACCTCCTTGGACGATCAGCGCAGTTGTGCTCGGTCGCGCGTCGGCCGTCAGCGGCGACTCGCGGACGCTCGACCCCCGCAAGCGTAAAGGCCGCTTGCGGGTTCCCCTCTCGCTGCTCGCGCCACATATTCGAATAATTCGGTCCGCCGCCGCCCTCCGGCGTCACCCAGTGAATGTTCTGGCGCGGATCCTTGATGTCGCAGGTCTTGCAGTGGACGCAGTTCTGCGCGTTGATTTGCAGGCGCCGCCCCGAACCGCCCGACGCTTCGTCAGCGACGAATTCGTACACCGCCGCCGGGCAGTAGCGCTGCTCGGGACCGTCGTAGAGCGCGAGATTGACGTTCGTCGGCACCGACGGATCGCGAAGCTGCAGATGCACGGGCTGGTTTTCCTCGTGGTTGGTGTTCGACAGGAAGACCGACGAGAGCTTGTCGAAGGTGAGCACGCCGTCGTACTTCGGGTAGTCGATCTTCGGCGCGTCGGACGCCCTCCTGAGCGACTGGTGATCCGCCTTGGTGTGGCGCAACGTCCAGCCCACAAGCGCGCCCAGGCCGAGATCGTTCAACCACATGTGCAGTCCTCCGTGCAGCGTGCCCGGCCACAGCCCCCACTTGAGTCCGGGCTTGACGTTGCGCACCTTGTAGAGATCCTCGTAGACCCATGATGTGCGGAACGCTTCCGGATACGCGGCGAGCTCGTCGTGCGCGCGATTCTCCAAGAGCGCTGCGAACGCCGCTTCAGCCGCCAGCATCCCGGTCTTCATCGCGTTGTGCGAGCCCTTGATGCGCGGCAGGTTGACGAAACCGGCCGAGCAGCCGATCAGGGCCCCGCCCGGAAAGGCGAGTCTCGGGATCGACTGCAGCCCGCCCTCGTTGATCGCGCGTGCGCCGTAGCCGACCCGCTTGCCTCCTTCGAACGTGCCGCGGATCGCGCGATGCGTCTTGAAACGCTGGAACTCGTCGTACGGCGAGAGGTGCGGATTTTCGTAGCTGAGATGCACGACGAATCCCGCCGCGACCAGATGGTCGCCGAAGTGGTAGACGAAGGAGCCGCCGCCCGTGGACGAATCGAGCGGCCAGCCCTGGGTATGGATGACGAGCCCCGGTTGATGCTTCTCCGGCGCGACCTCCCACAGCTCCTTCAGCCCGATCCCATAGATCTGCGGGTCCACGCCGTCGCGAAGATTGAACCGCGCCATCAGCTCCTGCGACAGCGAGCCCCGACAGCCCTCCGCGAAGAACGTGTATTTCGCGTGCAGCTCCATGCCGGGTTGATATTCGGGTTTGTGCGCTCCATCTTTCGCGACACCCTGGTCGCCGGTTGCCACGCCTCGAACCGCGCCGCGCTCGTCGTAGAGCACTTCCGCCGCAGGAAATCCCGCATAGATCTCGACGCCCAGGGATTCCGCCTGCGCGCCCAGCCAGCGGCATACGTTGCCCAGACTGACAATGTAGTTGCCATGATTGTTCATCAGCGGCGGCAGCATCCAATTCGGGATCCGATAGCTGTCCTCGGGTGTGAGCACGAGGAAGCGGTCTTCGCTGACGGGTGTACCGAGCGGCGCGCCGCGCGCCTGCCAGTCGGGGAAGAGCTCGTTCAGCGCCACCGGATCGATGACTGCGCCCGAGAGAATGTGCGCACCGACCTCGGAGCCTTTCTCCAGCACGCACACGCCGATCTCGCGGCCGTTCTGGGTCGCGAGTTGCTTCAAGCGGATCGCTGCCGACAGGCCCGAAGGCCCGGCACCGACGATCACGACATCGTATTCCATCGCTTCGCGGGCCATGGACCGATTCCCCGACGTTACAGTCCACCCATTATAATTGGCATTGACGCCGGTCCGACCCATGAGTCACCTTCGGAAACTCGTCCACTCGGCGCGCATGCCCATCCGCTGGGGCGACATGGATGCGATGGGCCACGTGAACAACACCGTGTACTTCCGCTACATGGAACAGACGCGCATCGAGTGGCTGTACGCGTGCGCGCAGAGGCTCGGAATCGGTGCCTATGAAGGGCAGGGGCCGGTGATCGTCAACGCGAGCTGCACCTTCCACGTTCCTCTGACATATCCCGGCGAGGCCGAAGTCAGGATGTTCGTCGGCCCGCCGGGCAAGAGCAGCGTGGAAAGTTACTACGAGATCTGGATGGATGGAAAGAAGTATGCGGATGGCTCGGCGAAGCTGGTGTGGATCGACATGAAGACGACGAAATCGGCGCCGCTGCCGGAAGCATTGCGCGAGTTGCTGGCGCCGGCGGGAGCGTAGAGCAGAGGCCTCGACATGGACAAGGACGTTCCGATCTGGCAACCCTCGGTCGAGCGCATCGCGCAGGCGAATGTGACTGCCTTCGCGGCGCGCATCGCTGCGAAGCATGCGGTCACGCTCGCGGACTACACGGCGCTGTACCGATGGTCGATCGAACACCCGGAAGCCTTCTGGCGCGAAGTCTGGGGTTATGGCGACCTTGTTGGCGATGCCGGAACGCGCACGCTCGTCGACGCCGGCAAGATGCCGGGCGCACGCTGGTTCCCCGACGCGCGTCTCAACTTCGCGGAGAATCTTCTGGCGCGGTGCTCGGCGCGTGGCGCCGACGATGCGCTCGTATTCTGGGGCGAGGACAAGGTCAAGCGGCGCGTGTCGAACGCGGAGCTCATCGCCGCCGTGTCGCAGGTTGCGCAGGGTTTGCGCGAGGCAGGCGTCAAGCCCGGCGACCGCGTGGCCGGATACCTGCCGAACATGCCGGAGACGATCATCGCCTTGCTCGCCACCGCGAGTCTCGGCGCGATCTGGTCCTCCGCGTCTCCGGATTTCGGCGTGCAAGGCGTGCTCGACCGCTTCGGACAGATCGAGCCCAAGGTGCTCTTTACCGTCGATGGCTATTGGTACAACGGCAAGCCGCAGCCGATCCTCGAGCGCGTCGCCACGATCGTCGCCAGCCTGCCGACCGTCGTGCGCGTGATCGTCGCGCCTTACCTGGGAGCGCCCGACGCCTCCTACGGCGATCTCTCGGCCGACCCGCGCACCGTAGCGTGGAATGATTTTATCGCACCGTTTGCAGCCGAACCGATCGACTTCGAGCCCCTGCCTTTCGATCATCCGCTTTGCATCATGTATTCGTCGGGGACGACCGGCGTCCCCAAGTGCATCGTGCACGGCGCCGGCGGAACGCTCCTCCAGCATGTGAAGGAACATCGCCTGCAGAGCGATCTCAAGCCCGGAGACCGGCTGTTCTTTTTCACCACCTGCGGCTGGATGATGTGGAATTGGCTGGCGAGCGGTCTCGCCTCGGGCGCGACGCTGCTGCTCTACGACGGTTCGCCGTTCGTGCACCAGGGCAGGATCCTCTGGGAGCTTGCCGACAGGGAGCGCATGACCCATCTCGGTACGTCGGCCAAGTACATCGACGCGATCAGGAAGATCGCGCTGGTGCCGCGCAAGGACTATGCGCTCTTCCGCTGGCGCCCGAGGGCTTCGACTACGTCTATCAATGCATCAAGAGCGAGGTGTGCCTGTCGTCGATCTCGGGCGGCACTGACATCATCTCCTGCTTCGCGCTCGGTTGTCCGACGCGGCCCGTCTGGCGCGGTGAGCTGCAATGCCGCGGACTGGGGATGAAGGTCGAGGTCTTCGACGAGAATGGCAAGCCGGTGCGCGGGGAGAAGGGCGAGCTCGTCTGCACTGCGCCGTTCCCGTCGATGCCAATTGGATTCTGGAACGACCCGGACGGTACCAAGTATCGCGCGGCGTACTTCGAGCGTTTCCCCGGGGTATGGTGTCATGGCGACTGGGTCGAGCTGACCGCCCACGACGGGATGATCATCTATGGCCGCTCGGACGCCACGCTCAATCCGGGTGGTGTACGCATCGGAACCGCCGAGATCTACCGCCAGGTCGAACAGCTCGACGAAGTCGTGGAGAGCATCGTCATCGGCCAGGATTGGCCGCCGGACGCGGTCGGCGACGTGCGCGTGGTGCTGTTCGTCCGCCTGCGCGACGGCCTGACGCTCGACGACGCCCTGATCGATCGCATCAAGCGCCACATACGCGCCAACACCACGCCGCGGCATGTTCCGGCGAAGATTGTGCAGGTGAGCGATATTCCGCGCACCAAGAGTGGCAAGATCGTCGAGCTTGCGGTGCGCAACGTCGTGCACAGCCTGCCGGTGAAGAACGTCGAGGCTCTGGCCAATCCCGAGGCGCTGGAGCAGTTTCGCGATCGCGCCGAGCTCAAGACCTGACGACTGTCCGAACGTGATGGTCAAAAAAGAAAAGAACACCAAGCTCGACCGAATGACACGAAGAATAAAAAGAATGTCACAACGCTCATCCTGCTGAAAATGCCGTCCTTCGTGTCCCGCTGTCTTCCTTTGGGTCCCTGGTGTTGAGCGAGGTCGAGGAGTGAACCTGCTCGCCATCCTCGCTGCGCTGGGGCTGGAGCAATGGCGAACCTTCCGCTGGCGCGGCGGGCTGCAGCGAGCCTTCGTTCGCTACGGACGCGCCCTGGAGCGACGGTTCAACGCCGGCGCCGCGCGGCAAGGCATGGTCGCTGCGACGCTGGCGCTGTTGCCGCCGGTCGTGATCGCCGCTGCCGTGTACTGGGGACTCGATCGCCTTCATCCCCTGCTGGCGCTGGTCTGGAACGTGGCAATCCTGTACGTGCTGGTCGGATTCCGTCATTTCAGCCATGCGTTCAGCGCGATCTCCGACGCGCTCGGTGCCGGCGACGCGATCGCCGCCCGCAAGCGCCTCGCAGCGTGGCGTGGCGTCGACGCGAGCGCTGCAACCGCCGAAGAGCTGCCGAAGCTCGCGATCGAGCAGGGAATCCGCGATTCCTATCATCACGTTTTCGGAACGCTGTTCTGGTTTCTGGTCGTGCCCGGGCCCGCGGGCGCGGTGTTCTACCGGCTTACCGCGCTTCTCGCCGAGCATTGGCGCGGCGACGCGACGACCCCGATGGGGCACGAGATGGAGGAATTCGGCAGCCCGGTGCGACACCTGCTGTACTGGCTCGATTGGGTGCCCGTACGGCTCACCGCGGTGACCTTCGCGATTGTGGGGGACTTCGAAGACGCGATCTACTGCTGGCGCACGCAGGCAAAGGCTTGGGGGTCGCTGCACGAAGGGATCCTTCTCGCCAGCTGCGCCGGCGCGCTGGGCGGACAGCTCGGCGGTGCGATCACGGCCCCGACCGGCGAGCCCGACTTCCGTCCCGAGCTGGGTTTGGGCGACCTTGCCGACGCCGAGCTCATGCCCAGTGCCATCGGTCTGGTATGGCGCGCGTTGCTGGTCTGGCTGGTCTTGCTGCTGTTGATTACGCTCGCCTACTGGGCACCGTAGACGGCCTCCTTGGTCGCGCTGCGCAGCACATTCCGCAGAGTTTCGGCCGCAGCGTCGACTCGCCTCGCGCGATCCCCGCGCGCTACGCTCGCGGGGGCCCTCGCTGCGGGCTCGCGCCGCTACCACTTCCGCGCTCGCCGTTCGCTTTCCGCCAGCAACCGGTGCAGCAACGCGACGCGCCATGGCATCACCTTTCCGCGTTCAACCGCGGCCTGCACCGCGCACCCGGGCTCGGTGCCGTGGCGGCAATCGCGAAACCGACACTTGCCGTGAAACGGTCTCAGCTCGACGAACCCGTGCGCTATCGCTTCGGCCGAAAGATGCGCGAGGCCGAACGCCTTCATGCCGGGAGAATCGACCATCCACGATTGCGCGTCGAGCGGATAGAGGGTCGTCTCGGAAGTCGTATGACGACCGGCGCCCAGCGCAGCCGAGACTTCGCCGACGCGCGCGGGCACGCTGCCCTCAGGCACCAGCGCGTTAATCAACGTGGATTTGCCCATCCCCGATTGGCCAACCAGGACGCTCCTCTGTCCGGCAACCAGCGCCCGCACCGGCGAGGCATCAAGCTTCGCGGATAGTGGAACGACCCGGTAGCCCAACGCACGACAGGCGTCGAGGCGGGGCTTGATCTCGGCGAATCCCGGGAGATCCGACTTGTTGGCGATGAGTGCGAAGGCGCAATCGTTGCTCTCCGCGGCGATGATCCAGCGCTGGACCAGCTCGTCGTCGTACGGTGGATCCGGTGCGACGATCCCGAGGACCTGCGTGACGTTCGCCGCGAGGAGCTTCTCGCGGTGCGCGTCGGATCGGAAAAACAGCGTTCGCCGCGGCTCGACGGCGTCGATCGCGCCCTCGCCCTCCGCGCCGAGCGCGACGCGCACGTTGTCGCCGCACGCCACGGCGAGATGGCGCCCCCGGAGCACGCAGCGAATCGTCGCGCCGCTGTCGAGCCTGACCCCGTAGTGCCGCCGCCACGCGGCGGTGACAAGCCCGGTCGCGGTTACGCTCACGGGTGTACCCCCACGCTTGCGGCCTCATTCGTCAATTCGGCCGCTGCGCTGCCCCCAAAAGCGGGGGCGCCATTCGCGCCTTGGGGCGGCCCTGCGGCGCAGATGTGTACCCCCACGCTTGCGGCTGTCGCCGCTGCGCTGCCCCCAACAGCGGGGGCGCAGTTCGCGTCTTGGGGCGGCCCTGCGGCGCTCACGCCCGCAGCGCTTCGACCTTCGCCGCGCAGATGCAGTCGTTGAGCGTGACCCCGCCCGCGTCGTGTGTCGAGTACGCGACCACCACGCGGTTGTAATGCACCGACAGATCGGGGTGGTGATCCTGGCGGTGCGCGACGTAAGCCACGGCGTTGACGAAGGCGATCGTCTCGTAATAGTTGGCGAAGCTGAAAGTCTTGGTGAGGCGATCGTTGGCATATTGCCAGTCCGGGAGGGCCTTCTGCCGCGACTTGAGTTCGTCGGGAGCAAGGCGCGGCGCGCCGGAACGGCAATCGAGTGCAGCGAGTGCGGCAAGTTCTGAAGTCATCATGGCGATAGCGAAGGATAGGTTAGGTTCCTTAGGCGGCGGATTGCAGCCGCGCGATCCGCGCAGGGGCGGGCGGATGCGAGTCGTAGAAGGCCGAATGCACGGGGTCCGGCGTCAGCGTGGTCGCATTGTCCTCGTAGAGCTTGACCAGCGCCGCGGCGAGCGCAGCCGCCGACGCGTTGTGCGCGGCGTACTCGTCGGCCTCGAATTCGTGCTGCCGCGAATACATCGCGGCTAGCGGCGAGGCGATGAAGGTGAATGCGGGTAAGGCGAGCATGAACAGCACCAGCGCGACGCCATAGCGCGGCGCGGGTCCGGGAACGCCCAGACCGGTGTAGAACCACGGCTCGCCGACGAGCCAGCCCAGCAGCGCCAGCAGGGCCAGGCTGCCGAGCGAGAACCAGACCGTGCGCTTGATCACGTGCCTGAGCTTGAAGTGTCCCAGCTCGTGGGCGAGGACGGCCTCGATCTCGTCGGGCGCGAGGCGGGAGAGGAGCGTATCGAAGAACACGATCCGCCGCGCGGCACCGAAGCCGGTGAAATAGGCGTTGCCGTGCGCGGAGCGTCGCGAGCCGTCCATCACGTACAGTCCCTTGGCGCGAAACCCGCAGCGCGCGAGCAGGCGCTCGACGCGCTCCTTCAGACCGGCGTCGGCCAACGGCTCGAACTTGTTGAACAGCGGCGCGATGACCGTCGGGTAGAGCGCCAGCACCAGCACCTGGAAGGCAACCCACGCCAGCCACGCGTAGAGCCACCACAGCGCGCCCGCCACCGCCATCAACCACAGCACGAGCGCGACCAGCGGCACGCCCAGCGCGGCGCCGATCAGCGCGCCCTTGACGACGTCGGCGAGCCACAGCGAAAGGGTGGTCCGGTTGAAGCCGAAACGTTCCTCGATCACGAAGGTGCGATACCACGCGAGCGGCAAGGCGAGCACGCCGGCCAGGAGCGCTACCGCGACGATCAGCGCGACGTCCTGCGCGAGCGAAGGCAAGCTCGTGCGCCCGATCCAACCGGCGATGAGCGCGAGTCCACCGCCCAGCGTGAGCACCAGCAGCACAACGGTATCGAGCAGCAGATCGACCAGGCCGCGGTCGGCAAAATCTTCCGGCACCACAGCGCGGTGCGCAAGCACGTGCCGGACCTGCCGGCGGGCGAGCCAGAGCTGGACGACGACCGAGACCGTCAGCGCAACGACGAACAGCGCGGTGAAAAGCCCCGGGGTCATGGATCAGTCGCGACGCGCAGGGAGGACTCGGATCGATACGACGAAGCGCAGCGGTATGCGAGAATACGTCATCGGCACCAATCGTCATTCTACGCCAGCTCCCATGCCTCAGGACCCCAACCATCTGATCTGGATCGACATGGAGATGACAGGGCTCAATCCCGAGACCGACCGCGTCATCGAGATCGCGCTCGTCATCACCGACGGTGCGCTCACCACGATCGCCGAAGCGCCCGTCCTGGTCGTGCATCAGGATGACGTGGCGCTCGCCGCCATGGACTCGTGGAATCAATCGACGCACGCGCGGACCGGGCTCATCGGGAAAGTCAGAGCCTCGACGCTCGACGAGGCGACCGCGGAGCAGCAGATGCTCGCTTTTCTGCGTGAGCACGTCCCGCCGCGAGTCTCGCCGATGTGCGGGAATTCGATCTGTCAGGATCGGCAGTTCCTCGCGTGCTGGATGCCGGCGCTGGAGGACTACTTTCACTACCGCCATCTCGACGTGTCGACGTTGAAGGAGCTGTGCCGCCGTTGGAAGCCGGAGCTCGCCAGAGGTTGGGTCAAGCAGGGCAAGCATGAGGCGCTTGCCGATATCTACGAATCGATCGACGAGCTCAAGTATTACCGCGAGCACTTCATCAAGGTGTAGGTGATCACGGGACATGAATTTCTGCAGCCATTGCGGCTCCTCGGCGCTCGAGCGCCGCATTCCTGAAGGCGATACGCTGCCGCGCTGGATATGCTCGAACTGCGGCACGGTCCACTATCAGAACCCGAAGGTCGTCGTCGGCTGCCTGCCCGAGTGGGACGGACAGGTGCTGCTGTGCAAGCGCGCGATCGAGCCGCGACACGGACTGTGGACGCTGCCGGCCGGATTCCTGGAGAACGGCGAGACGATCCTGG
>VBCL01000332.1 GCA_005888865.1 Betaproteobacteria bacterium
TCCTTTTGAAATGTTTACCTATGGAATCTCGATGAACCTATTGTCTATCGATCGCCTGAATCTGGCGCGTACCGTCGAACAACTTGCCCCATGGCCGGCCCAGCGTTTGACCCCTAGTGAGACTCATCATAACGCAGATTTGTTGCAACGCACACAGCGGGGCGAAGACGCCGAGGACCGGCCGGACGTGCGCTACTGGACCGCCTACGATCACTTCATGGTCGAGCGCGAAGCACACGCGGCACGAAACGCGTACCTCTACGGGCTGATTGCCCAGGGGTGCCGGAGCCTCATCGAGCGGTTCCGCCGGCGGCGCACGCTGACGCCGGCTGATGGCACCCGCGGGGGCTGACCGGGACTCCAGCCGCGCGGCGGGCCGCCGACGCCGTAAGGCCGCCCCCTGACCGAGGCCGCGTCCCTATGGCGTGCGCGAAGGGCGACCGCGGGCTTCCGACTCGCGGCGTCAGCCCTCGTATTTGAACGAGAGCTGGACTCGTGCGCGATAGGCGACGACCTTGCCGCCCTCGATTTTCATGTCGAGCTTGGAAATCTCGGCGACGCGCAGGTCGCGCAGCGACTTGCTGGCGGTCTGGACCGCGTTCTTGGCGGCGTCTTCCCAAGACGTCTGGCTGGTACCGATGACATCGATGACGCGGTACACGCCGTCGCTGGAACTCTTCTTGGCCATGCTGCTTTCTCCTTCGTAGAGTAATCGGCCCCGGCGATTCGAACCTGCCGGCCCGGGGCTTCAAGTTATCGGGCGCCCAAAGCGCACTGCCGGCATGGTTCGATCATCTCGGCGTCGACCGTATCGACACGGGACCCGCCGCGAGCGGAAGGCGCGTCCCGGTGTCGACGAGCTTGCCGTCGCGAATGGCATAGACGCCCAGCGCCCGCTCGACGTCCATCTGCAACAGAACCTGCTTGCCGTCCTGACTGAACACGACGCCCTGCGCGGCTTCTCCGCCGGGAACCTCGTTGACCTTGGTCGCCCAGCCGTCCTTGATCTCGTAGAGACCGAGCTTGCCGATCTTCTGCCGGCCGGGCTCGGCCGCGACGAGATTCGTGCCCGCCATCGACGAGACCACGATCCAGCGCCCGTCCGGAGAGATTGCCACGCCTTCCGGCGTGGCAGGCACCGAGATCTGTTGCACGGCGCGGAAAGGCCGTTTGGACACGTCGACCAGCGTGACGACGTCCGCGTCGTCGACGATTCTCCCGGCGGCGCCGGTGTTGCCGATAATGGCCCAGCGGCCGTCGCTCGACACATCGACGGCATAGGGATTGACCCCGGTCGAGAGGCGCTCGTTGGTGAGCTTCACGGTCGTCCCGTCGACCGAGAGCACCGCCGCGCCGTTCTCGTCGCGCAGCGACACGATCGCCGCCTTCCCGTCGTGGGTGAACGAGATGCCGGACAAGCGCTTCTCGCCCACCTTGATGTGGTCGATGAGCGTGACTTTCTTGCCCTCGATCGACAAGACCTTCACCGCCCCGTCGTGCGACGCGGCAAGTAGCAGCGTTCCTTCGCGATTGATGGCGAGGCCGTTGGGATGGTCGCCGACGTAAACCTTGCCGATGAGCTTCGGAGGCGATGCCTCGATGTCGACGATCTGCAGGAAGAAATCGAACAGCTCTTTCTTGGCCGCGTAGTCGTAGCGCGTCGGGGCGCCGACGATCGCGAGCTTGCCGTCGGGCGTCACCGCGACGGCCTGCGGCGGTCCCTGGACCGTATGCTCGATGCCCTCGAGCGTGGCCGTGATGACCGGCGGCGATCGTGAGGCATCGATCACCACCAGACTGTCCGGGGGCGCGGGTTGTGGATACGTCGCGCGGCCTTCGACGCGGACGAACTTCCCGTCCTGCGCCGAGACGATGATGTCCGCGGCGAGCGCCGCACTACTGTGCATCACGAGCGCGTTCGCGACAACAAGACCTGTCGCCAACGCCGATCGCTGGAATCGCATCGTCTCCTCCGTGCTTTCGTTTCTTGTATGGGCTATGAAGCATGCATGCTCTTAGCCCTTCAGAGCATCATACCAACTTGTCGTGGCGCCGTAATGCGTCGAGATGACCAACCCGCTTTGTGCACCGCATTGCCCGCCGCCGCTATGGCGCGGTTGATCGGCTTAGCCGCCCACGCCCCAGCGCACGACGGCCACACCGAACAACGGTCGGTGAAGGGCCATGAACACCAGCGCGGCGATGAGCCCTGCGGTCACCGCGATCGCGTCGTGACGCGCAGTCGGGACGAACGCCCTGACGGCACCGCGGTGCACAACCGAAGCGAAATCGATCGCGGCGTACACCAGAAAGCTCGCGAACAGCAGCGTACCGCGAGTATCACCGTTGGCGAGCAGGTGTACGGCAGCCCAGATCGCCAGCCCGAGCAGCATCGGATGCCTGACAACCTGGCGGACGTGGGTGCGCATATTGGCCGCCGCGAAGAGGACGAGCGACAGCGTTATGGCATAGGGCGCGATTGCGATCGCGGTCTGCGACGGCGCGAACAGTCGTGGACCTGGAGCCGCGCTCGCGTATCCGGCGATGATCAGCGCCAGCCCGGCGAAGGAAATCAGCGTGAAGATCCCTTTGTAGCGCCCCTCGCCCCAGCGCTGCACGAGCGCCGCTCGGCCGCCGGCAAATGCCGGCACCAGATGGACACCGAGGAAGAGGACCAGGCCTGCGATCAATAGGGACATCGGCGCTCCGGTGAAGGAACTTGCGAGGACGAATATACTCTAGGAGCGGGCGACGCCCTCGGCTCGTCACACCGGTTCGAAGGCCCTTTTTCGGAGGCTGTCAGGATCGCGCGCGGGCGGCGACTAAGTCGCACGAAGCGCTATCCCACAGCGACCTCATAGGAGATCGACCATGTTTCACTTCCCATACCGCACTCTCGCCGCGCTGGCCGTCGCGGCGGGCATGCTCCCGTCGCTCGACGCCGCGGCCGCGTCACCTCTGCCTGCACCCGCGCAGGATGTTCCTGCGGCTTCGGTCAAGGGACCGCAGACAGCCGTTTTCGCGGGCGGTTGCTTTTGGGGCGTCGAGGCGGTGTACCGCCACGTCAAGGGCGTGACCAAGGCCGTGTCGGGCTACGCCGGCGGCAACGCCAAGACGGCGGACTACGAGATGGTCAGCACCGGCATGACCGGGCACGCGGAATCGGTCGAGGTGACCTACGATCCGGCGCAGGTCTCCTATGGCGAGCTGCTGCGGGTCTTCTTTTCGGTCGCGCATGACCCGACGCAACTGAACCGCCAGGGGCCGGATTACGGCTCGCAATATCGCTCGGCGATCTTTTTCACCAACGACGACCAGAAGCGCGTGGCGCAGGCGTACATCCAGCAGCTCGGTCAGGCCAAGGTTTATGCGGACCCGATCGTCACGCAAGTCGGTCCCCTCACGGCGTTCTATCCCGCCGAGGCTTATCACCAGAATTACCTGGCGCTCCATCGGACGCAGCCCTACATCGTCGCGCACGATCTTCCGAAGCTCGCGCAGCTCAAGCAGCAATTTCCCGAGCGGTACGTCGCGATGCAGTAAGCCGCTCGCTCTCGCCATAGCCGGCCTCTCCCGCGAACGAGGCCGGCGCAGTACACTCCTCTCTTGCGCCCCAGAAATGAAATCAGGGGCCAGGCTCGACTTTCCGGAGTCGGCTCCTTCGATGTGAGCCGTTTGCTGAAGAGTCGGATCGGATGATGGAGGAACGCATGCGACTGAGCACCCAGCAGGTCGAGCGCTTCGACCGCGACGGCTACCTGTTCTTCCCGAGTCTTTTCACACCCGACGAGATCCGGAGGTTGACCGACGAGGTGCCGCGGCTTT